>DTYS01000042.1 GCA_012961755.1 Candidatus Latescibacterota bacterium | reverse complement strand
GGGTAGTTCTCCACTAAATTCGCGTTCCAGAGGAGGCCCCCTATCCGGTCTTTTTCGAAGACCAAAGGCTTTATCCCATAACGCTTCAACTGTATCGCGGCTGCCACTCCGGCAGGTCCAGCCCCAATTACGACCACCTTGGCGTCACAAGCCCTCATCGCCAGTTTGCATCTATGCCGTTCATATGCTTGGAAGCATCGATTCTCTTCCAGATATCCTAAGTGACCGGTTCCCCATTCATATGTCCAAGTACTTCATCCATTAGCACGGGTACCGCGAACCCGTGCGAGAGGTTCAGCAGGGTCGCCCTGTGGAAGGCCTCGTTGTAGGTCGCCGTACCGTCCACCGGGAAGAAGACCTCGAACCCCCTTACGAAGGCCGAGCGTGCCGTAGTCTCGCAGCAGAGATGGGTCATGACGCCACATACCACAACCTGCGAAACCCCCTTTTCCTTGAGCAAGTCCTCGAGTCCCGTGCCGTAGAAGGCGTCGTACTGATGTTTATCCAATATGATCCCATATGATATGTCCAGCTCGGGGACTATGCCGCTTAAGGGGTGGTCGGGCAAGATCAGTTCCCTCCACCACCTCCCCATAACCCCAGCGTCCTCCGGTAAGTTCGTGTGACGGGTGAGGATCACAGGAAGGTCCCTCTCGGCGTACGCCTCCACTAAGGAACGAACCTTAGGGACGACCGCCTCGGCGCTCGGGACGTATGCATGTGACGAGGGCCTGAGGAAGTACTTCTGCATGTCCAGGACCAAGAGCGCTGAGCGTTCCGAGTTCAGGAGGATATGGGACCTTCTGTAAGGCTCCACCTCCCTGAGCATGCTTCTGGCCTTCCTCCCGATGGAGTCCGGCCTGAAGTAAGCTTCCTTCACCCCGGCCCCCACCCGTGCTCGGAAAGGTACCTTTCGGCCATCATCGCAGCCTGAGCCCCACATCCTACCGCGGTCGAGACCTGGTGGAAGATCGAATCCTGAACATCCCCTGCTGCGAATATCCCGGGGACTGAGGTCTCGGTGCGGGATCTGGTCACTATGTAGCCCCCTTCGTCCAGCTCCACGACGCCCTTCATGAACTCCGAATTCGGCCTGGTCCCCACGAAGATGAAGACCCCATCCACCTCCAGGCGAGAAACCTCATCGGTCCTGAGGTTGTGCAGACGGAGGGCCTCCACATTCCGGTCCCCTTCTATCTCCTTCACCACGGTGTCCCAGATCGTCTCCACCTTCTCCTGCTTGAAGAGCCTCTCCTGCAGTATCCTCGCGGCCCTAAGCTTATCCCTCCTGTGTATCAGGTACACCTTCTTGGCGAACCTCGTGAGGTATATCCCTTCTTGGACGGCCGTATCCCCTCCACCTACTACCGCAACTACCTTGTCCCTGAACATAGGGCCATCGCAGGTAGCGCAGTAGGAGACCCCTCTGCCCGTGAGCTCCTCCTCCCCCGGGACCCCAAGCTTCTTAGGCTGGGCTCCTGTGGCCACGATCAGGGCCCTCGCCCTGAGCTCCCCAGAGTCCGTGCGCACAATTTTCCATTCCCCTTCCAGCTCCACCCTCTCGGCTTCAGCCGTCAATATCTCCAGGCCGAACTTCCTCGCCTGCTCCTCGAACCTCCGTACGAGCTCAGCCCCGGATATTCCCTCCGGAAACCCCGGGTAGTTCTCTATGAGCTCGGTGAGGGCTGCCTGGCCTCCGGGGACCGTCCTTTCTAAAAGTACTGTATCCAGCCCGGCCCTTTTAGCGTATATCCCGGCCGTGAGGCCTGCAGGTCCTCCTCCTATTATTATGAGGTGGTAGGACTCCTTCCGAGGTCGCACCTCCCCGGGCATCCCTATGCTCAGCTGTACCTTCTCCATACCGTCCCCTCCGGCCTGTCTTCTAAGGCTATACCAAGTTCCCTGAGCCTTTCCCTTATCCTGTCGGCGAGCTTCCAGTCTTTGGCCCTCCGAAGTTCGGCCCTCACCTCAACCAGAAGGTCCAGAAGCTCTTCCTCCCTTCCCTCTCCCTCCTCCTCAAACTTGAACCCAAGCACACCTCCTGCCAGCTTACTGTACAGGTCTTCCACCTTCTTCAGGGTAGCCCTGGAAGGGGTGCCGGATTCTAGACAGGCGAGCACCTTCCCGGTCAGCTCAAACAAGGCTCCCAACGCCTTAGGTGTGTTGAAATCGTCGTCCATGGCCTCCGAGAAGCCCCTCTCGCACCTCCGGACCACCTCGGAAAGCTCCACGTCCTCCGGTCCATCGGGAGCGTAACGTATGCGCTCCCTGACCATCTGGACCGCCCTGTTCAGCCTCTCCCATCCCCCCTGTGCGGCCCTCATCGCCTCCTCGGTGTAGTCCACCGGGGAGCGGTAGTGGCTGCCCAGCACGAAGAGACGAAGCACCATAGGACTGTACGACTTCAGGATCTCTTTTATGGTGACGAAGTTCCCCAAGGACTTGCCCATCTTCGTCCCGCCCACCGTGACCATGTTGTTGTGCATCCAATATCGTACGAAGGGCTTGCCCGTTGCAGCCTCGCTCTGGGCTATCTCGCACTCATGATGGGGGAACATGTTCTCCATCCCACCCCCGTGTATGTCCAAGGTCTCCCCCAGGTACTTCATGGACATCGCGGAGCACTCCAGATGCCAGCCCGGATATC
>DTYS01000041.1 GCA_012961755.1 Candidatus Latescibacterota bacterium | reverse complement strand
TATCAGGAATATGTCCGGGTCGTCAGTCCTCAAGGATTCCAAGATCCTCAAGTCTAAGGCCGTTCCGCCGCCGAAGTACCTGCATATAGCCCTGTATACCGCCCTCCTCTCGGAGCTGAAGGGCAGAACCTCCATACCTCCCCTGAGAGCGTCGCTGAAGTTGTAGACCGCGACCCGAGCTCCGTTCCTAAGGTACGCATCCGCCGCGCAGGCAGCTCCTAAGACCGCGTAGGAGAGCCTCCTCCTGGGGTCAGTCATGCTCCCCGAAGAGTCTATAACCACTATGCAGTCCGGCGTCCCCTCCAAGCTTCCGAAGACCTCCCCCTCCCTCCTCTCCCATATCTGGGATATCCCCGGGAGCAGCTTGCCGAAGCTTGTCCATATGTCCAAATCTTTTATAGGCTTCCCCACCTCCCACGGGGAGTGGGAGTAGGGGTAGAGCGAGCCACTTTTCTCCATAGGGACCTTCTGTACAGGGAGGGCGTAGCTTTCTGCTAGCTTCATGTAGAACAGGACATCCACGTCCACCGGATTCCCCCTTCCCCTCCCCATCCCTCCCTCCCCAGCGGCCAGGAGGTCCTCACCGAGGTCCTGGACTATCTCCCTGAAGGAGTCCAGGCCCTGTGATGCGAGCATCCTGAGGCCCTGGCCTATCTCCTCGGATGAAAAATCGGACGGGCCGTGTTCCCCCATGGGATTTTCCTCGTCCTCCTCGAGGAGAGGTCTTATGGCCCTTGCGAAGCGCCTTATGTTCTCCTCCCACTTCTTCCTGTCCAAGTAAGGGATCCTCGAAAGTCTCCTTACCACATCCCCGTGTCCTGAAGCCCCGAGGTCCATCCCCCATATCTCCTGATACAGGGACACCAAGGTCTCCTCCACCTCCCCCCTCTCCATGTGGCGGTAGAGTTGGGGGAGCTTCGTTTCCCCCCTCCGGACACAATATGTATCGGCTACCACATCCGTGAAGTATCCCACAGCCCTGCGAGCCATCTTAGGGTTCCTAAGGACCTTCTTGGCCTGAGCGTAAAGCTTGAGGTAGGTGGAAAAGTCCCACGGGCAACAGGTATGGTGGGCGACGCCGTGGTCCATCAGAGCCTCCACCACCTCCTCCTCCGGAAGCCTACCAGCCATCCTCTCGCAGAACGACCTGTCCATCCGCATCTTCTTGCTCTTTATCTCCATGGCTACCTTCCCAGCTCCCTCCACGAGCTCCGGAAGGGGAAGTTCCGGGAAGAGGTGCTTCCTCCTCACGGACGACCATATCCTGAGGAAGTTCTCCTGGGAGATCATCATATCCTCCGCGGCCTCGTGATGGGAGGGTAGACCTGGCGGCCCCTCTCAAATATCCTACCGAACCCGACCTGTCCTATGCTAGCTATCGTTCCCTCGACCCTTATCTCCCCCCCCATCATCCACTCCCCCGTCCTGTGGCCCGCGTCCCCTTCCACGAGTATCCTGCCCGCCTTCATGCCCGCGCCTGTGGCGTTCCCCACCTTCCCACGAACTATAAGCTCCCCGCCCTCCAGGCCTATCCCGGCGAAGTCCCCTAGGTCCCCCTCGACTATGAGCCTCTTCCCCTTGGGGAGCCTGTAACCTAAAAGATGTATCCTCCCCTCCATGTCCCCTATCCTGAGCACGAGCTCGTTCTCCTTCACGTTGTTGCAGAGCGCGGAGAGGTAGAGACCTCCGGGACCGGCTATCTTATAGGGGGCCTTGCGAATACGGTCAAGTTCGAAGCAGAACTCCTCTATGTCCTCAACGTCGTAATCTATCCCCCTGGTCCACTCCTCGGCCAGGGCGTAGGCCCTCATTATGGTGTTCTCCCTCGCAAGCCATACGAGCTCCTTCACCTCCTCGTCCAGGAGGTGTTGATATCCTTCCATGAGCTTGTTCACGACCATAGCCTTGGACGCCACTATGTCGTCTAAAGGGAGCGCCCTCTTACTGTACTTGTATTCCTTGAACGCCTCAAAGGGATTAATCACGGAGCCTCCTTCCGAGGTCCCTCCTGATCTCCAGATAGATGGGATGGTCTCCTGAGGCCGGTTCTAATTCCTCCCCCTCCATTATTCTAAACGCTAAAGCTAAGGCGTTCTTTATCTCCTCCTTCTGCTCGCTGTACCTCCTGAAGACTTCCGCCACGGCCTTCTTGGCCAGGTATATGGGTAGTGGGTCCTCACGGGGTTCGTTCTCCCTCTTAGAGGAGTACGGTTCCTTCCACCTCACCCTGTGGGCCATAGCGTAGGGGAACACGACGCGCACATGTTCCAGATCCACCCTCTCGTCCCCCAGGAACCACGCCAGGGCTTTGGAGTACCTCTGAAGGGAGGCGGGAAGCCTGTTGGAGGC
>DTYS01000040.1 GCA_012961755.1 Candidatus Latescibacterota bacterium | reverse complement strand
CCCGGCGCGCCGCTGGGTTCCTCATGGAGAAGGAACTGAAGTTCTTAGGGATGGTGCTGGAGAGCCCGGATAGGCCCTTCGTCGCTATATTGGGCGGGGCCAAGGTCTCGGACAAGATAGGCGTCGTAAAGAACCTTCTGGATAAGGTCGACTCCCTCCTTTTAGGAGGAGGGATGGCGTATACTTTCTTTAAGGCCAAGGGATGGGGGGTGGGAAGGTCGCTTTTAGAGGAGGACAAGCTGGGGTTGGCCTCGGAGCTCATGGAGGAGGCGGATAGGAAGGGCGTAAAACTCCTGCTTCCGGTGGACAACGTGGTCACGGACTTCCTGGACTTCGAGGGGAGGAGGTTCGGAAGGACGCAGGTCGTGCCCAGCGACGGGATCCCCTCTGACTGGGAGGGGGTGGACATAGGGCCGAAGACCGCCGAGGCGTTCAGGGAGGAGGTCTTAAGGGCTAAGGTCGTATTCTGGAACGGACCTATGGGAGTGTTCGAAATAGACGAGTTCGCCAAGGGCACCGAGGGGGTCGCCAAGGCCTTGGCCGAGGCGACCCGGAAGGGGACCATCACGGTGGTGGGAGGAGGAGATTCCGCCGCTGCGGTAAAGAAGGCAGGGCTCGAGGATGAGGTGACCCATGTGTCCACGGGAGGAGGGGCCTCCTTGGAGTTCGTGGAAGGTAAGGAACTTCCCGGGGTAAGGGCGCTTACGGATAAAGAGGACGAACCGGAGGAAGGGTAAAAAAGGACTTGACAAGGGATCAGATATAGTTTATATTCTTCATAAAGGGAGAATAAGGGCAATCCAAAAGAAAGGAGTGGGCGCTATGAAGTATTGGGCACTGCTTGGGGTCCTCCTGGCGTGGTCGGTTCCGCAGGCGGACGAGTTGGGCCTTTGCGTGGGAGCGAGGCCTGTGAGCCTCGGAGGGAGCTTCGTGGCCGTGGCGGACGATCCGAACGCCATCTTCTTGAATCCTGCCGGACTTGTGCAGATGGGTAGGATGGAGCTTACTGTGATGGGGGCCCGGTTGTACCCCGGGATAGAGGGGGATAAGCTTGGTATGTACCTCATGGGGTTCGTGCTTCCGGCTGGAGGATTGGGGACCTTAGGGTTCGGAGCGCAGATGTTCATGGCGGACAGGTTCAGCAAGGATGCCTTCACCCTCTCCTACGCCCGCCCCCTCATAGGTGGCCTCAGCTTCGGCCTCAACGTAAGGGGGATGATGTGGAAGGCCGACCTTTCCGGCTTGAACGACCCCTTGGGGGAGTCGGTCTCGTCCGGACTTAAGCTCGGTGTGGACCTCGGTTTCTTCTGGAGGACACCTTGGAGGTTGAGGGTGGGAGCCTTCGTGAGGAACGTAAACCAGCCGAGCATCGCCAAGGACACGAGCCTCGGGGGTAAGCTCCCTATGGAGGCGAGGGTCGGTTTGGCGTACGAAAGGCTTGGGATGCTGGCCACTGTGGAGCTCTCCTCCAAGGACGGTGTGACGAACCTTTCCGGAGGAGTGGAGCGGAGGTTCGAGGAGAACTTCTCGGTTTATCTGGGTGGAGGGCAGTATCTGGGGAAGGATGAAGGGAGCGCCAAGGTGAACGCCGGGGTGGGGTACACGTTCAGGAACATAAAGCTCGAGTACGGGTACATGTACCTGCTGGACCTGCCTGTGGGAGGAGCGCACAGGCTCTCCTTCGGATATAGGTTCTAAGGGAGGGAGGTGAAATAAATGTCAACCAAATGGGTCGTGGCCCTGTTGTTGGCGGCTGTTGGGGTCAGCCTGTTCTTGCCCGTACCACAGAACTTGAAGACATGGTTCGAAAACGGCCAATCTTTTTATGCTTTAGGGGAGTATGAACTTGCCCTCAAGGAGTATAGCAAGATAGTCAACTTCCACCACAAGGCTGTCGACGTAGATAAGGTCACGGTCAAGATAGATGAACTGGAGCTGCCTATAAGGGCAGCAGCGTGGTACCAGCTCGGAAACAGCTACAAGAAGTTGGGGAACTATGATAAGGCCATCTCCTGCTTCCGTAAGGTGGCAGGTGAGCCTGGGGTTCCCGAGGACTTCCGGGCGGCCGTGCAATACCAGATAGGTGATACCAGGTTCTACCAGAGGCATTATGAGCAGGCTGCGGAGGAGTACGGTAGGTTCGTGGAGATGTTCCCGAACTCGTCCTTGGTGGACAAGGCTTATTATTACCGAGGATTTAGTTTATTTAGGGCAAAGAAGTACGATGAGGCCATAGAAGTCTTCGCGGAACTGCTCTCCAAGTATCCGGACAGCAAGTACGCTCCGGATGCGCAGTTTAGGATAGCGAGTTGTTACTACGAGCAGAAGAACTACGATAAAGCTATAGAAGAGGCGGAAAGGCTCTTGGAGAAGTATCCCAAGAGCGTGGCCATAGCGGACGCTTCCTACCTCATGGCGACGAGTTACGAGGCCTTGGGAAGGTACGGGGATGCTATAAGGGAGTACCAGGAGGTGATAGATCTATACGATACGATGTACGACCTCCTCCGGGCCTCGTTCCGTGAGGGAAGGAACGTGGACTTCGAAAATTACCTGCGCCTTTTTAACAGTTCCTTCTTGAAGATAGCCGACATATACCGTGAGCGGATGGGAGACTTCCAGAAGGCCTACGAGACCTACGTGAGGGCGCAGGAGACCGTCGAGGAGTACAATTCCAAGGCGAAGATCCAGAAGTTAATAGGTGACAACTATCAAAAGTGGGGTAAGTACGACAAGGCCATAGATGCGTACCGGAGGGTGATAACCAACTATCCCCAGAGCCCCTATCTGCCTCAGGCCCAGTTCTACATAGGGGAGGCATATTACTACTGGGGGAAGCACCTGGAGGAGACGGGGAACTACGAGGAGGCCAGGAAGAAATATAAGGATGCGATAAGGGAATACCGGGCCGTCCTGGAGAACTACCCGGACGCCGATACGAAGCTTTTGGCTCAGGCCCTTTATAGTTCAGGATGGGCTTCCGAACAGCTTGGGGACAAGGAAGGGGCTATAAAGTTCTATAAGCAGGTTGTGGAAAGGTACCCGAGGTCCCCATCTGCTCCAGTTTGTATGCTGAACCTTATCAGAATAGCTTATAGCGATGGAAATTATACGGATGTGGAACGGTACCATCGCCAGATGGTGGAAAGATATCCGAACGTTCCCGAGGTAGGGGATGCTTATTACTACCTCGGGCTCGTGCTCCAGAAGAAAGGGGAGAGGGAGGAAGCCTTAGAGGTATTTTCTAAGGTTCCGGAGGCAACCAAGCGAAGCTATGTGGCAGCTCGTCTGGCTATGGCGTCCCTCTACGCCGAGATAGGGAAGCCGGATAGTGCGGAGAAGGTCCTGGTGGAGCTGGAGGGGAAGGTCTCTGGTGAGCCCGAATTGGAGGCCCTCATGCACTTCCAGATGGGCCAGTTGTACTTGGCTAGACTTGAAGATTATAGGAAGGCCGTGCAGCATTATTCTATGGTCATAAAGCAGTTTCCCAGAAGTGAATATGTTTTGGACAGTTACTACGGTCGTGGGCAGGCTTACCATAAGCTGCTGGAATTTGAAAAGGCCATAGAGGACTATCAGTACATATTAGGACTTAAGGGCCTCAGCCCTGAGACGGTGGACAGGACCAAGCTAGCTTTGTCCTTGGTCTATTCGGCTGTCGGCAGGGGGAGGGAGGCGGAGGAGCTTCTGAGGGAGGTCACCCAGAGCAAGGACCGCACGCTCGCGCAGGCGGCGAAGGTCCAGTTGGTGGCCCTGGCGGAGAAGGAAAGCCCGGAGGACGCCATCAGAATATATAACCAGCTCCTCTCACAGGCCAAGACCGATGTCGAGAGGAGCATGGTGTTGGGCAGGCTGGCGAACGCGTACTTCAAGGTGGGGCGGTACGAGGAGAGCATAAAGACAGCCTTGAAGCTTACGAAGATAAGCAAGAAGGAGGAGAGCGTAGCCTCCGGGTACTACATAGCTGGGAACTCCTACATGCAGATGAAGAGGTATCTAGATGCGATAGTCCAGTACAAGAAGATAGTGGACAGCTATCCTGCTACCTTGGTCGCTCCGAGCGCGCTGTTCCAGATGGGGGTAGCTTATTACTACTATTCCAACCTGGAGGAACTTAAGGGGAGGCCTAGGGAGAAGGAAGCTGCGGTGTTGAAGAGCACCGAGGCCTTCCTGGAGTACTACCGTAAGTACCCCAAGAGCAAGCAGGCACTTCAAGCTTTGTACTTAGGTGCGTGGGGGTACTACAGGCTCGGGAAGTGGGAGGAGGCCTCTAAGACGTTCCTGAGGTTCGTCCGCGGGTATCCGGAGAGCAGACAGGCCCCGGAGGCCCTCTTCAGGGCTGGGGAGTCGCTCTTCAATTTGAAGAGGTGGGACGATGCCTATGCGATCTTCCTCAGGGTGGAGGAGGAGTACCCGAGGTCGGAGTGGGTGGACGACGCCATATACTCCCGGGCTTGGTGCTTCGTGAACAAGGGCGAGAAGGAAAAGGCCGTGCCACTGTTCGAGAGGCTCGTGGCAGAGTTTAAGGAAGGAGATTATGGCCCCCTGGCACAGTTCACTCTCGGGGACTACTATTACGGGGAGGAGAGGTACGAGGAGGCGAAGGCTGCCTACGAGAAGTTCATAGAGCTCTTCCCGAATCATCCGAAGACCAAGCGGGCGAAGATGCTGCTTTCCAACATTGCGGAGATAAGCGCTTACAAGTTCTACAGTCAGGGTGAGCTGCTGTTTGATCAGGAGAAGTATAGGGAGGCTATAAAGATATTTGAACAGGTGCTTCAGAGATATCCCAGGAGCGTGTACGCTGCGAGCGCCCTCGTGAACATCGGGGCGTCCTACCAAGCCTTGGAGGATTACGACAGGGCTGCGGAGTACTACCGAAGGGTGATAGAGGAATATGGGAACGACCCGAACGCCCTTTCCCAGGTCAAGTTCGCTGAAACCCAGCTTAAGAACCTAATAGAGGCCCGTGCGATCACGATGAAGTAAGGTAACCCCAAAAAGGAGGGAGAAGCGATGGGAGGACTCGTAGAATTCTTCCAGAAGGGTGGCCCGTTCATGTACCCTCTGTTGTTGTGGTCGATTATGGTATTGGGGTTCTTTATTGAAAGGCTCATCACCTTCCTGCGCAGCAGGAAGGTGGAGGAGATCCGTAAGATCACGGATCAGGTGATAGATATGGTCAACCGGGATGTTCCCTTGGACGAACTGGAGCGGGCGTGTAGGAGGTTCGGTCGTATGGAAGGTGAAGTCCTCGCCGAGGGGGTTGCGAGGTTCAGGTTCATCTCTACAGAGGATAGGAGCCCTGAGGAGATGAGGGCTGAGCTGAACGGTACGGTGGAAAGGTCCTCTCTGGGATACTTCAGAAGGTACCTGGATGTGGTAAACTTCTTGGCCAGCACATCGGTGCTGTTAGGGCTCCTTGGGACGGTGAGGGGCATGATAGTGGCGTTCGCTCAGATAGCGGAGAAGGGTCTGGGCGAGCCGACCATAGTGGCCAAGGGTATCTCGGAGGCCCTGATCACCACCGTGACCGGGCTTTCGATAGCTGTCCCCGCGCTCGCCATATATGCGTACTTCGACGGCCGCGCCACGACGAAGGCCATACAGTTCGAGCCCTACGGCCACCTGTTCGTGGACGCACTTATGAGGCGCTGGGGCCGGATGAAACAGGCCGCCTAAGGGAGGTGAGAGCATGATTCAACGTAAGCCTGAGGAGCGCAGAGAGATAACTGCGGGCTTGAACATGACCCCGATGATAGACGTAGTGTTCCAGCTCCTCATATTCTTCATGGTCACGGCTGTGTTCGCCATAACTCCTGGGTTGGACATCAAGCTTCCGGAGGCCGAGACGGCCGAGAATCCCGAGAAGGAGAACTTGTTTATAACCATAGACCAGGACGGGAACCTCAAGCTCAACCATAAGAGCGTTACCTTCGCCAACCTTAAGGATGAGATAATCAAGAAGAGGAAGATGTTGGACAACACCACGATGATAATCATTCAGGCCGACAAGAAGGCGTACCACGGCGTGGTGGTCAAGGCCATGGACATCGCCAAGAAGGCGGGATGCACAGATTTGGTGGTGGCCACGGCGCCGAAGAAGAGGGGAGGGGGAGGTTGAAACCTTCTCAGAAAGGGGGGATGAGCCATTCGTAGACATCTCAGACTCATAGGGACAATGTTCATCTCGGTGCTCCTGCACGGAGCGGCATTTTACATCTCGGCCCACCTGGCCAGGCGTGCGGCGGAGGAGGAGATGTACCACATAAGGTTCGTAGCGCCTCCTCCCATCCTCAAGAAGAGCTTCGAGCTGGCCAAGAGGCCGGAGCTTTCAGAGGTCCAGATGGAGTTCATCCTGGCCCAGGCTGAGGCCCCTCAACTGGCAAACGTGGTGGTGGCCACAGATGTGAGAGCGTTGGGCGCCGACATCATGGGGGCCATATCCCCCACCATGCGGGAGGTCATGGGGGCTTACAGCGGTGCCAAACCCTCGGAGCTCCGTCTTGAGACCGCTCAGGTGGTGGACGTGACAGGAGGGTCCCCCACGCTCACGCAGGAGGCGATCAACCTCAAGACAGAACTCCTGAGCGTGAAGGACCTCGACATAGGTCGGTACAAGGCCATCGTCATACCGGACCCGACGGACAAGAAGAACATCCGGGGCTTCTTTAAGATGACTCTGGTGACCTACAAGTTCCAGGACCCGGATGTGGATACCTATCCGATGGCCATACCGAACCTTATAAGGTACATCAACGACCACACTAAGCTCAGGGCCAGTATAGAGGGGACCAAGATAGAACTGAGCGACCCGAGGCTCTTCGAGGCTCCGTTCATATACATGACTGGGTATACCGCGGTCATGGATCTGAGCGAGACGGAGATAGAGAACCTCGGGGAGTACCTTCGCAACGGGGGATTCCTCTTCTGCGACGATATCGCTCCGCAGATACCCCCGAGCGGGTCCGAGAAGGAATGGAAGCCCAACCCTCAGCGGGGCCTGAGGGGGACTGCCTTCGACTCCCAGATGAGGGCTGTCCTCAAGAGGGCCCTGGGGGCTGAGGCGAAGTTCTTCAGGATCCCGAACGATCATCCCCTGTTCCACAGCTTCTACGACTTCGACGACGGGCCTCCCTTAGGAGGTGCGACGGGCGGGAACGTAAACTACCTCGAGGGGATAAACATAAGGGGCAGGCTTGCCGTCGTCTTCAGCGACCTGAACATAAGCTGGTACTGGGGTGACCCCTGTCCGGAGGCCCAGGCCGGCAGGGAGAGGGGACTCCAGTTCGGGGTGAACCTGGTCGTGTACGCCCTCACACAGCCTGGTGGGATCGCGAACATAAGCCAGTACACCATGAGGTGACCTTTCCGGGCGATGCAGAAAGGGGCATACTGCTTATACCTGAGGTATAGGTGGTATGCCCTTAGTCTTATCGGAGAGGGGACATGAAGGAGAAGGTGGGGTTGGCCCTGATGGCCGCCTTATACATGATCTCCATAGTCTATAAGGGGAGGGGGGGTATAGGGAACCTCGATGAGAGGACGATGGAGGGGGCGTTCTTCCAGGGCGGGTACGGGATGGAGTGGCTATACGACGCCGGGAAGGAATTTGAAAGGGCCCATCCCGGGTACAAGGCGTACATATGGGGGAACCCCAGGGTCTGGGACCAGACCAGGACAAGGTTCTTGGCGGGAAATCCACCCGACGTGTTCTGGGGGATCCACAACATAAACATATGGGTTAACCTTCAGGAGGGGCTGGTCGCTCCCCTGGACTCCCTCATGGAGGCCCCGGCCTACGGCCAGGAACACATCAAGTTTAAGGACTCCTTCCTCCCGGGCGCCTTGGACAGTGGGAGGTACGAGGGACACCAATACTTCCTTCCGATAACCTTCGCGGTCTTAGGGCTTTGGTACAACGTCAACATGTTCGAAGAACACGGCTGGAGGCCGCCGAAGACCTGGGAGGAGTTCCTCGAGCTCTGCGACGAAATAAAGGCCACGGGGATCGCTCCCCTCGTCCACCAGGGAAGGTACCCGTCCTACTACGGCATAATATTCAGGGCGCTCCTTTACAAGATAGGAGGGTACAGGCTCCTCGTAGACCTGGACAACCTGGTGCCGGGAGCATGGGAGAGGCCGGATGTCGTAAGGGCTGCGAGGATGTGCAGGGAACTCATAGATAGGGGCTACGTCTTAGAGGGGTCCTCGGCCTTTACCCATACTGAGGCCCAGATGGTGTGGCTTCAAGGGAAGGCTGCCATGGTCCCATGTGGAACTTGGTTGGAGAACGAGATGAAGGAGGCCATCCCTCCGGGATTCAGGATGAGGATAATGCCCCTGCCTGCGGTCTCCGGGGGGAAGGGGAGCGCCGAGGCGATAGAGGCCTCCGCTGGCGCCGACCTCTGGGTTCCCGCACAAGCCAAACATAAGGAGCTAGGGATGGAGTTTTTAAGGATATTGCTTTCTAAGAAGATGGCGCGGAACTTCGTGAGGAAGGTAGGGGACCTCATGCCTATAAAGGGGGCGACCGAGGGGGTGGAGATACCTGAGGCCCTTCAGAGCGCTCTGGACGCCGTGAGGGAGGCTAAGGGGGAGACGTTCTACATGAGGTTCACGGACTGGTACGAGGAGATGGAGGATGGGGCGGAGAACGCTTTGGCGGCCCTGCTCTACGAGGGCATATCCCCAGAAGAATTCGCTTACAGGATAGAGATGATAGCCCAGCGCATAAGGGAGGACCCTACCATCGTAAAGTATCACAGAGAGCTTCCCGAGAGGATCGCCCGCAGATAGGGAGGAGGACATGGGTAAAGGACAGTGGAAGGTAATAGCGCTCTTCGTATCCCCTGCCTTCCTTATGTACGGCATCTTCATGGTATACCCTTACATGAGGGCCTTCTACATAGGTCTCACGGACTGGCACGGGGTCTCGGCGAGGATGTCGTTTATAGGGCTCAAGAACTTCTCGGCCATGCTCCACGACCCCTACTTCTGGAACGCCCTGAAGAACACCGTATTCTTTACCGTCACCAACGGTACCATAGTGCCTATAATAGCCCTGTTCTTCGCCGTGGCTATGTCGAGGGAGTTGGTGTGGGGTTCGAGGTTCTTCAGGATAACCTACTTCTTCCCCAACCTGATATCCGTGGTGGCGATAGCGGTGCTCTGGTCCTTCGTCCTGAACCCCGACTTCGGGATACTCAGCAACTTCCTGAGGCTCTTAGGTGTAGATAACCCTCCCCCCTGGCTCGGCAGCGTGAAGACCGCGCCCTGGTGCATAGTGGCGGTCAAGGTGTGGGCTGCCGTGGGGTTCTACATGATACTCTACCTTTCGGCCTTGGAGGGGATACCCACGGACCTGTACGATTCTGCCAAGATAGACGGTGCGAGCGAGTGGAAGACCTTCCGGCACGTGACCTTTCCCTTACTCGGGGAGATAATGAAGGTCACCGTAGTCTTCCTGCTTTTGAACGGCTTCGGCACGTTCGCTGTGGTGAAGATAATGACGGACGGCGGACCCAACAGGAGCACGGAGACCTTGGCTACATATCTCTACGACAACGCTTTCAAGTTCGGAAAGTTCGGATACGCCACCGCTATAGCCATAGCCCTCTTCCTCATAACCTTCACCTTGGCGCTCCTGTCCATAAGGTTGCAGAGGAGGGAGACAGTACAGTACTAAGGAGGGAATATGGCCGGGGTCAGGGGGAGGGACCCGAAGGTCCTGTTCAGGAAGTCGGTCATGCAGGTCGTGTTCGCGGCCTACAGCGTGGTGGTGATATATCCCATGGTCTGGCTCATGTACACTTCGTTCAAGTCCAGCAGGGAGCTGTTCGCCAACGCATGGGCCCTCCCCACCAAGCTCCACTGGGAGAACTTCGTGAACGCCTGGAGGGACGCACAGATAGGTAGCTTCTTCTTCAACAGCGTGTTCGTCACTATGACCACGGTGGCCATACAGCTGGTGATAGGAGCTATGGCGAGCTACGCCCTGGCGAGGTATAGGTTCAAGGGTAACTCCTTGTTGTACTACTTCTTCTTGGCCGGGCTCATGTTCCCGATATTTCTCGCCTTGGTCCCCATGTTCTTCCTCCTGAGGGACCTGGGTCTGTTGGACACCCACACCGGGCTCATATCAGTGTACGTCGCGTCCGGAATACCTTTCACCGTCTTCGTCCTTACCGCTTTCTTCAAGACCATACCCAAGGAGCTCGAGGAGGCGGGGTTCATAGATGGCTGTTCCCACTTCGGGGTGTTCTGGAGGATAATGTTGCCCTTAGCCAAGCCCGGGCTAATAGCTGTGGCGATATTTACTTTCATAGCGATATGGAACGAGTACGTACTTGCCTTGGTGGTCATCTCTTCGTCTGCCCTCAGGACCCTGCCCTTGGGGATCGCAAACCTCATGATGGTGGAACATTACAAGACCGACTGGGGTTCGCTGTTCGCGGGGCTCGTGATAGTTATGTTGCCCACGATAATCGGGTACGCCGTGCTCCAGGAGAGGATAACGAAGGGGATAACCGTCGGAGCTCTCAAAGGATGAGGACATGCGACAGGTAAGGATAAATATGAGCTGCGGCCAGACCGATATATACCCCAAGGCATTGGAGGAGATGGGGAAACAGCTGGGAACGCCCATATATTATCCCCCTTACTGGGAGATAGAGGTGGCCGCCGTGGAGATGATAAAGAAGTTGTTACACACCGAGAACGAGGTAATCCTTATGGACGGCTGCGCTACCTACGGGGAGGAGGCGGCCATGGTGAGCACATTGGAGGAGGGGGATAAGGTCATAACCGGGATATCGGGCACATTCGGCCAAGTCCTCTACGACATAGCTTCGGCCGTAGGGGCCGAGCCGATACCGGTGAGGGCAGAGGACGGGGACGTCGTGACCCCCGAGATGGTTGGGAGGGCCTTAGAGGAGCACCCAGATGCCAAGATGGTGGCGGTGGTACACGTGGAGACGAGCATGGGCACGGTGAACCCCGTAGACGAGATAGGGGACATGGTAAGGGAGTTTCCAGGTGTGCTCTACATGGTGGACGCCGTGAGCTCCCTGGCGTGCATGGAGGTCAGGGTGGACGACTGGGGGATAGATATATGTTGCACGAGCCCTCAGAAGAGCCTCAACGCCCCCCAGGGAATAGCCATAGTAGTCGTAGGGGAGAGGGCCTGGAGGAGGATGGAGGAGAGGAGGACCCCTATCCGCTCGATATGCATGGACCTCACGGTCTGGAGGGCTTACCATCAGGGGGTGCGCGGGGCGTACGCTGCCGCGAGGAGCGAGGGGAGGGTGGAGGACGTGGCTATAGCAGCTGCGAAGAAGACCGTGCACGGGCCCTCCCCCTCCTACGTGCTCGTAAAGGGGCTCAAGGCGGCCTTAGACGAAGTGTTCGAGGAGGGACCCGAGAGGGTCTTCTGGAGGCACAGGGTGGCCGCGAGGGCCGTGAGGGAGGCGGTGAGGGCATTGGGGCTCGGAGTGAAGGCGAAGAGGGAAGAGATAGCAGCACCCGCCTGCACCAAGGTCGTCTGGCCGGATGGGTTGGACGTGGGGAAGCTCGGGAAGCTGATGCAGGAGAAGTACGGTGTGGCCATAGGGGGGGACAGGATAGGGACGATGGGGTTCGTGGCGAGGCCGCAGTACGTACTTCCCGCGATATATGCCTTGGAACAGGCCCTGAGGGAGATGGGGGTGGACGTGCCCGTGGGCGCGGGAGTGGAGGCCGCCACGAGGACCTTCGCCGAGGAGGGGGCGCCGTGAGGAGGTGGTTGGTACCGGGAATGTTCTTCGTATCCGGGGCATGTGGGCTCGTCTACCAGGTTGTGTGGACGAGGATGTTGGTTGTGGTGTTCGGGGCCACGGTGTGGGCCGTCAGCACCGTGCTGTCTGCCTTCATGGGTGGGATGGCCTTGGGGAGCTATATGTTCGGGAGGGTAGCCGACCGGCATCCGGACCCCCTTAGGCTCTATGCCTATCTGGAGCTCGGTGTAGGTGGATTTGCCTTGGCCTTCCCAGGGCTTCTGAACCTCGTGGAGAGGGCCTACTCCGCCTGGGGGGGCTTGGGCACGAGGTTCGTCCTTTGCCTAGGGCTTTTGGCCCTTCCGACCGTACTCATGGGGGGGACGCTGCCCTCGGTGAGCAAATTTTTGGTCAGGGGCCTCGGGGAGGTCGGATGGGGGGTGGGAAGGCTCTACGCTTTGAACACGGGGGGGGCCGTCCTGGGATGCTTCGGGGCGACCTTCTTCGCCATGGGAAGTTTAGGCGTGTGGGAGACTTCCTACCTCGCCGCCGTCCTCAACATCCTCGTGGGGGCGGCGGCCTTTGCTTTGAGCGGGGGGGAGGTGCCCGTCGGGAGGAGGGTACATGCGGAGGGGGGGGTTACGAGGGTCCTTCCCATATTGGTGGCCTTCGGCGCCTCGGGGTTCACCGCCTT
>DTYS01000039.1 GCA_012961755.1 Candidatus Latescibacterota bacterium | reverse complement strand
GCTATTATCCTGTCTATGCTCTCGACCGCCGATGCGGTGTGGAGCGTGGAGAACACTTTATGGCCGCTGTCGGTCACCTCCAAAGCTGTCATAATGGTCTCGGGGTCCCTCATCTCCCCTATGACTATGATGTCCGGGTCCTGACGTAAGGCCTCTATGGTGCCTTCTTTGAAGGACTTAACGTCCCTGCCCACCTCTCGGTGGCGGATTATACATCTTTTTGGCTTGTGCACGGTTTCTATGGGAGCCCCGATGATCACGATGTGTGCGTCCACGCTCTGGTTGTTGGCGTCTATTATGCTGTCCAAAGTAGAACTCTTGCCCGAACCGGTGATCCCGGTGACCAGGGTAAGCCCCTGTTTTACGTGGATGAGGCTCAAAGCCCTGGCAACGTTGGGATGGAATCCCAGGCTTTTGAAGGGCCGGATCTCCCCCTTTATGAAGCGCATATTAAGAGCAAGGTGGTCCAGGTCGAAGTACATATCCGCCCGAAACCGATAGGACCTCCCGTCGGCTTCGAAGGTGTAAGAAAAATCCAGGTTTCGGTGCTCGAACAGGAACTCCCGCTGGCTGTCGGTCAGAAGGTTCAAAAGTAGCAGGTCCGTCTCCTCTAAGGAGAGCACCTGGGAATCCGGATCGGGACGTTTGACCCCATGTATCCTGTACCAGACCTTCCCTCCACATCCCCACCCACCTACATCTATGTCCGAAGCCTCGTTCTGGGACATGCGGACCAGCCAGCCGTGGACTATCCCCTGCATGTCCCTCCTCAGTTCGTCCCGCGCCGTACGCACGAGGTCCCCGAGGAAGCGGACCCTCTCCGGCCCGATTACGTGGGAGGGGAGCTTAGCTATCAACTTGGCCATCTCGTCCCATACGGACATCCCTCACCCCCTTCAGCCGTGCTTCAGCCTCAGAACCCTTCCGTACCCTCGTCCGGCCGTCCGGCCCTCCTCTACGGCTATCTTCCCGTTCACGATAACATAACGGATCCCCTCGGGATAGCCGTGGCCGTCCCGGAAGGTGGCCGTATCCCGGAACCTCTCGGGGTCGAAGACCACGATATCGGCGAAGTAACCCCTCTTAAGAAGGCCCCTCCCCTCAAGTCCGAACTTCTCGGCCGCCATCCCGGACATCTTCCTTATCGCCTCCTGTGGGGTCCACAGCCCCTTCTCCCTCACGAACCACCTCCAGGCCCTCGGGAAGGTGCCGTAGTTCCGAGGGTGGGACACACCTATGCCGAACCTCCTCAGGTGCCCATCCGAGCCCACCATCACGGCCGGATGGCGGGCTATGGCCTCCACATCCTCCTCCCTCATGGAAAAATATATGGCAGATACCGGCCCAGAGGGCACAAGTTCCTCCACTGCCCCTACGGGGTCCTTATCCATATCCTCGGCCGCCTGGGCCAGGGTCCTGCCCTCGTATTCGGGATGGGCCTCACAGATGGCCAGAAGGATAGCATCGGGTCCTCCTGCGAGGTCGATCTTACGGGCTATGCCCTCCCTTACGGCCTTTCCCTGCTCGGGGTCCTTGAGGCGTTCCTCGAGCTTGTCCTCCGCCAAGGCCCATTCCGGGAAGAGGGATTGGAGCCCGGTGTAGCTTGCGGTGTAGGGATATTGGTCGGCCGTTATAGGGAGGCCCTTGCCCCTGGCGTCGTCCAAAAGTTTCAGGGCCTCTTCGGCCTTTCCCCATCCGTCTCTCCCCCATGCCTTAAGGTGGGATATCTGGGATGGAACCCCTGCCTCCCGGCACACCCTCACCACCTCTTCGATGGATTCGAGAAGTCCCGTCCCCTCGTCCCTTATGTGGCTCGTGAAGACGCCCCCCCTACGGGCCACCTCCTCCGCCAGGGCCACCACCTCCTCCAGGGGGGCGTAGGCCCCGGGGACGTACATAAATCCTGTGGACATACCGAGAGCCCCTTCCTCCATCGCCTTATGGACGAGGGCCCTCATCCTTTCGAGTTCCTCCGGAGTGGCGTGGCGGTCCTCCATCCCTAAGACGGCCTTACGCACGGAGCCGTGACCTACGAGGACAGCGTAGTTCGTCCGTATATCTAAGCTTTCCACCTGCTCCAAGTGCTCCCCTACCGGAAGCGGGGAACCTCCACAGTTGCCCGCCACGACCGTCGTGACGCCTTGGCGTAAGAAGTTGTCCGCATCGGGGATCTTAAGTATCCCCCCTTCGGCCTCGTCGTGGGCGTGGGTGTGGGGGTCCACGAAGCCTGGGACCACGAACAGATCCTCGGCATCTATCGTCCTATCGGCCTGGACATGGGGGAAGTTGCCCACGTCCGCTATCCTGTCGCCCTCTACGACGATGTCCGCCACGAAGGGTTCCCCCCCACTTCCGTCCAGTATGGTGCCACCCCTTATCAACAGGTCGGCCATCACCCCTCCCTGAAGTCCCTCTTCACCTCCTCCAAAAGTTCCCGATCCGTTAGAAGATCCAGTGCTGTAAGGGCCAGAACCTTAGCTCCCAAGAGCATCCTCTCCAGGGCGAGGGGGGACCTCCCCGCCTCCTTGAATTCTTCGGAATGTCCAGGAACTTCTTTATGTGATATCGAGATGTAAGGATGAGCTGTCGGCACGACCCTGCTCACGTTCCCCATATCGGTCGAGCCCATACCGCCTGTAGGAGGAGGTTCGCGGATCTCCAAGCCGAACTCCCTGAAGTGCTCCTCTACGATCCGGGCGAGCGGCCGGTTCACCTTCATGGCGGCGTAGACCGGTTCGAGCCTCCGCACCTCGAGCTTCGCTCCCGTCGCCAGGGCCGCCCCCCTGGCGCACCTTTCCACCTTCTCCACGAGCTCATCCAGAAGTTCCTGCCTTAAGGTCCTCACCCCGAGGCGCATGGAGGCCCTTTCGGGTATCACATTCGCGGCCTGACCACCTTCGGTTACTATCCCGTGTATCCTCACGTGGTCCGGAAGCTGTTGACGGAGGGCGTTTATCGAATTGAAGGTCTGGATGACGGCGTCCAGAGCGTTTATTCCCTTCTCCGGGTCGGCCGCAGCATGGGCTGCCCTCCCATGAAATACGAACTCCAAGCCCCGCACGGCCAGGGAACCCCTCGCAGGGATGGTCCGTCCGGAGGGATGCATCATCATGGCCACATCCACCCCATCGAACGCTCCCTCCTCCACCATCTTGGCCTTGGCCCCTCCTCCTTCCTCGGCGGGCGCGCCTATGACCTGAACCTCACCTTCGAGCTCCGGAAGGACCTCCTTGAGCCCCAGGGCCGCTCCGACGGCCATGCCTGCTATCAGGTGGTGGCCACAGGCATGGCCGAGCCCGGGAAGGGCGTCGTACTCGGCGAGGAGGGCCACTACGGGGCCTTCTGCCCTGCCGCGGAGCCTGGCCCTGAAGGCCGTATCTATCCCGCAGAAGCTCCTCTCCACCTGAAATCCTTCCCCTTCCAGCTCATCGCATATCCAACCTGCAGCCCTGTGCTCCTGCCATGCGAGTTCCGGGTTCTCGTATATCCTCATGCTCAATGCCCTGAGCCTTCCCTCGGCCTCGTCTATCGCCTTCAGGACCCTTTCCCTCATCTCTCCTCCATCCTCCTGAGGGCCCACCTGGCCGCCTCCTGGTCCCCTATGTCCTCGGAAGAAAGCATCTCTTTGAGGTACGGGATGGCCCTGGGGTCCCCGATGTCCCCCAGGGAGTGCGCTGCCTTCTGTCTTATGGAGTGTAAGGGATCCTCAAGCCTTTCTATGAGCAACGGGACGGCATGCCTGTCGCGAAGTATACCCGCTATCTGTACTGCCACATATCTCACCTGAGGGGCTGGGTCCTCCATACGTTCCCGAACGAGCCTTAGAACCTCCCCTTTGTTTTCCGCGTCCTTTAGTTTGGGATAGAGCTCCGCCAAGGACACCAAAGCGCTCCTTCTGACCTTCATGGAGGGATCGCCTATCGCCTTCCTGAGGGACGGAAGCGAACCCGCCGTATCCAGCTTCCCCAAGGCCCACGCAACCTTCTCCCTGACCAGGGAGGAGGTATCCTTCAGACCTTCCTCCAAAGCCCCCAACGCTTCCTTCGCCTTCAGGTTCCCAAGGGCCTGGGCAGCGGCGGCCCTTATGTGGGCGTTCTGGAAGGACAGGAAACCCTTTATGGGCTCCACCACCCTCGGGTCCCTCATCCTGCCTAAGATCTGAATGGCAATATATCGAGCCCTAAGGCTTCCGGTCCTGAGCACGTTCAACAACGCTGGTACTACCTCTTCTTTATCCCTCATTATAAGTTCCTGGGCGGCCCTCTTCCTGACCGCATCGTCCGGGCTGTCCAGGTCCTTGACCACCTCCTCCACGGGCCGCCTTCCGCAGGAGGCGACCAACAGGAGGGACAGGAACAATATGGAAATCCTCTTCACAATTACCTCCAAGAAAACGGAGGCCCTCCCTTGGGGAGAGCCTCTAAGTTCATTCCTCTAAGATCTCCGCCTCCTTTTGGGCCAGGGCCTCCCCAACCTTCTTTATGTACTCGTCCGTTATCTCCTGGACCTCCTTCTGGGCCCTACGGGATTCGTCCTCGGAGAGCTCCCCATCCTTCTGGGCCTTCCTGAGGCGCTCCACGGCCTCCCTCCTTATGTTCCTCACCGCCACCCTTGTGTCCTCGGCCAACCTCCTTACGATCCTTACCAGCTCCTGCCTCCTCTCCTCCGTAAGGGGGGGTATCGAAAGGCGTATAACGTTGCCGTCGTTGGAAGGTGTTATGCCGAGGTCGGAGCCGAGGATCGCCTTCTCTATGGCAGGAAGCGTGGACTTGTCCCAGGGCTGGATGACTAGGAGCCTCGCCTCCGGCGCCGATACGTTGGCTATGTGGGGGATAGGGACCATGGTCCCGTAATATTCCACCCTTATGGCGTCCAAGAGGGCCGGGCTGGCCCTTCCGGTGCGTATCTGGGAGAACTCATGGCGCAACGTCTCCAAGCTCTTCTCCATCTTAACCCTGACCTCTCCTTTGAGCTTTTCGACCATCGCCTCCTCCTTGGAAACCTCATGGGAGGGGTCAAGCTATTGTAGTCCCCACCGCCTCCCCTGAGACCGCTCTGCGCAGGTTGCCCGGTGTACGGATGTTGAAGACGACTATCGGCAACTTTCGCTCCATACAGAAGGACACCGCAGTTATATCCAAAGCTCTGAGGCCCATCTTCAGCACGTCCTCGTAAGTTAACCTATCTAACTTCACTGCATCCTTAAACTTGGCAGGATCTCTATCGTACACCCCCTCGGCGGAGTGGGTGCCCTTGAGGACCACCTCGGCCCCCACCTCAGCGGCCCTCAGGGCTGCCGCCGTGTCGGTGGTGAAGAAGGGGTTCCCGGTGCCGCAT
>DTYS01000038.1 GCA_012961755.1 Candidatus Latescibacterota bacterium | reverse complement strand
TACAGGGAGCATATAGCCGAGAGCGACTGGACCCGGACCCCGGAGGAGGAGGAGAAGGTAACTCCCTACGTCTTCATGAAGCCCCCGTCCACCACGATATCCGGGCCCGGGGACCCCATCGTAATACCTAAGATAGGTAGGGCCATAGACTGGGAGGTGGAGCTCGGGGTGGTGATCGGAAGGAGGGGCAAGTACATAAGGCCGGAGGAGGCTTATGACTATATCTTCGGGTACACCGTAGTCAACGACGTATCCGAAAGGAAGTTCGACGCCGGCCCCAGGACCAAGCCCAGGGAGAAGGACCCCTTCTTCGACTGGCTCAACGGGAAGTGGTTCGACGGATTCGCGCCCACCGGCCCGGTGGTGGTCACGAAGGACGAGGTAGGGGACCCACATGACCTCAGGCTCACCCTCAGGGTGAACGGCGAGGTGAAGCAGGACTCCAACACGAGGCTCATGATATTCTCGGTGCCGGAGATAGTTGCCTTCGTATCCAGGATGATGACCTTAGAGCCCGGAGACATAATAGCCACCGGAACACCTTCGGGCGTGGGGGATGCGAGGGGGGAGTACCTCAAGCCCGGTGACCTGGTCGAGGCCGAGGTCGAAAGGATAGGTGTCCTGAGGAACCCGGTAGTGGCGGAGGAACTATGAGGATACTCATTACAGGTGGGGCAGGATTCATAGGCTCTTACCTGTGCGAGAGGTTCCTGGAGAGGGGACACGAGGTCATATGCGTCGACAACTTCATAACGGGCTCCCCCGACAACATAGCCCACCTTATGGGGAGGGAGGGGTTCAGGTTCATAAGGTTGGACGTCACGGAGTTCATATACGTCGAAGGTCCCCTGGACTTCGTGCTCCACTTCGCAAGCCCCGCCAGCCCAAACGACTACCTCAGGTGGCCCATCCAGACCCTCAAGGTCGGAGCCCTCGGGACGCATAAGGCCTTGGGACTTGCCAAGGCCAAGGGAGCCAAGTTCCTTCTAGCTTCAACGTCCGAGGTGTACGGGGACCCCCAGGTCCACCCCCAGCCCGAGGACTACTGGGGACACGTCAACCCGATAGGTCCGAGGGGTGTCTACGACGAGGCCAAGAGGTTCGCTGAGGCCATGACCATGGCGTACCACAGGTACCATGGCCTTGATACCAGGATAGCCAGGATATTCAACGTGTTCGGACCAAGGATGAGGAAGGACGACGGGAGGGCGGTCCCGACCTTCATATCCCAGGCCCTTAAGGGGGAGGACCTCACGGTGTTCGGGGACGGCTCCCAGACCAGAAGCTTCGGTTACATATCCGACCTTATAGAGGGTATAGAGCTCCTGATGGAGTCCGACCACCACGAGCCCATAAACCTCGGGAACCCCGAGGAGATGACTGTGCTCGAGATGGCCAAGAAGGTAATAGAGCTTACGGGAAGTTCAAGTAAGATAGCCTTCAGACCCCTCCCTCAGGACGACCCGAAGGTGAGGAGGCCGGACATAACCAAGGCGAGGGAGATCCTGGGCTGGGAGCCGAAGGTTCCGGTGGAGGAGGGCCTGAGGCGCACGATAGAGTGGTTCAGGAGAACAAACCCTTGACGTTCAGCAGGAAGATGCGATGATAAGGGGGTTACTCTCCTCCCTCAGGCCCGGACAGTGGACCAAGAACCTGTTCCTGTTCGCGGGAATAACCTTCTCCCGTAACCTCCTGAACCTCCGGATGTTCCTTGTGGTCTCGGCCGCCTTCGGCCTCTTCTGCCTCCTCTCCGGTTCGGTATACATCTTCAACGACCTCTTGGACAGGGGTAGGGACCGCCTCCATCCCATAAAGCGGCTTCGTCCCATAGCCTCAGGGCAGGTCCCGGTGAGGCCCGCCTCCGCCTTCGCCCTCCTCCTCGCCTCCGTCTCGCTTACGCTTTCGTTCCTCCTGAGCCCGAGCTTCGGTTTCGTGGCCTCTGCTTACTTCGCCCTCATCCTGGCCTACTCCCTTCGGCTCAAACACATCGTTATCGTAGATGTCATGACCGTGGCCGTGGGGTTCGTGTTGAGGGCGGTGGCCGGGGCGGTGATCATAGACGTGCCAATATCACCGTGGCTCCTCATATGCACGGTGTTGCTCGCCCTGTTCTTAGTTCTGGGAAAGAGGAGGCACGAGCTGGTGCTTTTAGAGGAGGATGCCGAGGGCCACAGGGACATACTTAAGGAGTACAGCCCGTACCTCCTGGACCAGATGATAGCTGTGGTCACCGCCTCCACCGTGATGGCCTACGCTCTCTATACCATATCCGGGCAGACGGTCCAGAAGTTCGGCACCACACGTCTGAGCTGGACCTTACCTTTCGTCCTGTACGGCGTCTTCAGGTACCTCTACCTGATACATAGGAAGGGTTCCGGACATAGGCCGGAGGAGGTGCTGCTCTCCGACCTGCCCCTGCTTCTGGACGTAATGCTCTGGGCGCTGGCCACATTTCTCATTCTCTACCTTTGAGGGAGCTACACAGCACGGGGCTGAGGTTCTGGACAGGGCTTGCCCTGAGCGCCCTGTTCCTTTACCTCTCCTTCAGGAAGGTGGACCTCGGTGCCCTCCTTACGGCCTTCCGGGAGGCCTCCTACTGGTGGGCCGCGCCCGTGGTGGCCCTGACCTTCGGGAGCGTATGGGTGAGGGCAGTGAGGTGGAAGGTCCTTCTGAGGCCCCTGGGCCACGTCCGGACTGACCGCCTCCTCTCGGCCACGCTCATAGGTCTTATGGCTAACAACCTCCTCCCTGCCCGTATGGGGGAACTTCTGAGGGCCGAGGTAGTAAGCAGGAGGGAGGGGATGTCGTGGGGGGGAGCCTTCGGCTCGATAGTCGTGGAGAGGACCTTGGACGGCCTCGTGGTGATGGCGATGTTCCTGGGGATGCTACCCTTCGTCGGGGCTCCGGGATGGCTCAGGACCGCAGGGGCAGCGGGCCTGGGCCTCTTCGTCTGCGCCCTCGTCGCTCTGATAGCCATGAGGGGACACGTCGAGGTCCTGACCAGGGCAGTGGGGAGGTTACCTGGCAGGCTCTCCATAGGGCTCGGGAGGTTCGTGGAGGGCTTGGGTGTCCTGGCCGAGGGAAGGGAGGTCCGTAAGGTCCTCCTGTTGTCGTTCGGGGTGTGGACGGTGGCGATGGCAGCGCTTTATGGGACCTTCTTAGCGTTTCACAGGAGCCTTCCGGTCTATTCCCTTCCCGTGGTTATGGGTCTTATGACCATAGGGGTCATGATACCTTCCTCCCCCGGGTACATCGGCACGCTCCAGTACTCGTGCATCCTTGGGCTCTCGCTCTTCGGGGTCCCCAAGGAAGAGGCCCTAAGTATATCGGTCTTCTACCATGCCACCCAGTACCTGCCCGTAACGGGTGCAGGATGGATCCTATATGCTTACACGCTTAAGGCGGACCGATCTATCGAGGAAAGATGACCACTACGGCCACTGCGTAGGAATCGGTGTGGGAGATGCTGACCTCGGCCCTTCCTTCCCCCAGAAGCTCGGAGGCCCTTCCACTGAGGACGAGGTAGGGCCTGTCCCCTCCCGGGAGCAGCTCCACATCCTTCCACTTGATGCCCCGGCCGAAACCGGCACCCAGGGCCTTTACGAAGGCCTCCTTGGCCGCCCACCTCGCCGCTAAGTGTGGATAGGGGTCCCTCCTGCCCGTACAGTATTCCAGCTCCCTCCGGGTGAAGACCCTCTTCAGGAACCTATCCCCGAACCTCGAGGCCACGTCCCTTATCCTCCCGACCTCCACGAGGTCCACTCCCACCATCAGGCCTCCCAGGGCCTTATTATATCCCTCCATCCCCTGGGCTCCTCGTCGTCGGACGCATCGGGGTCGGTCAGCTCCCTGAAGGCCGTGGCGACCCAGACCGACGCCGAAGCGGGGCCGAAGATGACCAGCCCCACTCCCGTGATCCCCGTGAGGACGGACCACAGGACGACCAAAGTCGAGAAGGGCAGGGAGAACTTGGCCGCGCGCCCGGCCAAGGATACGCTTCCCTTGACGGCCCCGGAGAACGAGGGATTCCTGAAGGCCAGGACGGCGGGCATAAAGAGCGTTGCAGTCTTCCAGAGCCAGAGGGTCCAGAGCATGACCCCGGCCAGGAGCATGCCGACGGGACCCCACCTTACGTACACCCCGAACCCGAGACATGCTACCGCGGTCCCCGAGGCCACGGTCAGGCCGAGGGCCTGCGCCCTCCAGAAGTTACTTCTCAAAGCCCCGAACCACCCTCGGACCTCCTCGGGACGGTAGGAGACGTAACCCTTAACCACGGAGAAGAGGGCCACGGTGGGAGGTGACATCCAGAGGACGTCGAGGCCCACAAGGACCATGGGGAGGCCCACGACCTCCCCCCTCGACCAGAGCCTGCCGCCGGTCAGGAGCATACTTCCTCCCAGGACGAGCCAGGGAAGACCGACCCCAATCCAGAGGAGGTTGAGGAGGACCAATGAGCCCAGGTGGTCGTAGTGGTTCCAGAAGACCTTCTTCAGGAGGACCTTCAAAATTCCGTCCCGCTCGTGAAGTTGAACTCCCCAACCTTCAAGGTCGGGACCACTGTCCCGGATACGTAAACCGGCTCGGACATCATCTCCACACTGTTGAGCAGGTCCAGGAGGCTCTGGTTGAACCTCAGGTTCTTTATCCCGAACCTTATCCTGCCGTCCTCTATCCAGAACGTCCCGTCCCTCGTCATCCCCGTCACTATCAGCTTTATGGGGTCCACGAGGTTGTGGTAGTGGAACCTCGTGACGAGTATCCCCCTCTCGGTGGAGGATATCATCTCCTCGAGGGTGTCCCTCCCCCCCTCCATCACCAGCGCCCTCGGGATCGCCCCGAGCCTTCCCCTCGGACCGAGCCCGTGGCCGGTGGGCTCAAGGCCGTGCCTCTTTGCTGTGAGCC
This sequence comes from Candidatus Latescibacterota bacterium, assembly GCA_012961755.1. Classification (GTDB taxonomy): domain Bacteria; phylum Latescibacterota; class 4484-107; order B68-G9; family B68-G9; genus B68-G9. Next base: position 878 of record DTYS01000038.1, on the reverse strand, counting down.
TGTCGTACACCAAGTTCTCCGCCACCCCGTTCCTTATAAGCTGGACCCTCTTGGTGGGCACGCCCTCGGAATCGAAGGGCGCGCCCCTGTGCAGTGGATGGTACACATCCGATGCTATGTTTATGTCCTCGCCGAAGAGCTTCCGACCGACCTTTCCGGAGAGGAAGCTCCTTCCCTCCTCCACGGCCAGTGCGTCGAATCCGGGGGCGAGGTATCCTATCAGGTCCGCCACCGCCGCAGGCTCCAATATCACGACGTACCTTCCTGGCCCCACTTCCCTCGGGTTCGTCCCCATCTCCGCCTTCCTCACGGCCACCTCACCCACCTCCCTCGGGGATATATCCCCCTTCCTCCACGAACTCCTCTCGCACCACCCGGAGCTGTCACCGGAGGTGACCGACGCGCTGAAGGTGTAGGACGTTCTTCTGTAGAATGCAAAGAGTCCTTTGGAGTTAGCTATCGCCAATGCCCTCCTCTCCTCGGAGAAGAAGCCCGCGGCCTCAAGTCCCCTTTTCCTGCAGGGTACCACGACCTCGGATATCCACCTTGCCCTCTCCGAGGGCGAGGTGCCCTCCTCGCAGAAGGCGTCCACCTCCCTGTACTCCTGTGGCTCGAGCCTGGGGAGAAGCTCGGGGTCCTCGGGCGAGACCCTCGCAAGCTCCGAGGCGGTCCTTGCGAGCTTCCTGATCGAACCCTCGTCCGCCCCCTCCCCCGACGCCTCGCCCATCCTCCTTCCTATCACCACCCTCAGGGTTATCCAGAGGGAGGCCTCTCCGACATTTTGATGTATGTAGTTTGAGGCGTACCTCGTAAGGTAGCTCCTCCGGGCACGCACCACGACCTCGTCGGCCTCGCAGGTCCTCAGGACCCTTTCCGCT
>DTYS01000037.1 GCA_012961755.1 Candidatus Latescibacterota bacterium | reverse complement strand
GACCACCCTGACGTCTTCCTCCTGGGCCCCGTGTCGGAATAGGCAATCTAAGGCCCCCTCCAGGAGCCTGTTGGTTATGAATTCGTTGAAGCGGGAGACCACTATACCGAACCTCTTCCCCTCGGCTTTGAGGTATCCCTGTACGACCTGCGGCATAATTCCCCCTTGAGAGGTTTCAGGCAGCCCAGGGCGGCTCCCCCCAGATCTCGTCCAAAAGCCGCTCCGTGGCCTCCAACTGCTCCTTCTCCCCCCGCACCAAAAGCCGGACCGATCCCTCCGCCCCGCAGACGCCCCCCGAGGACACCAACAGGGCCTCGACACCGGTGAGAACCTTAAGGGCTTCTATCTCCGTTATTATAGTCCCCCACACCGGCATCATACGGGGGCCGTCCGTCCCGGGCTCGCCCAACCTCCGGCTGATCTCGTATATGTCCTCGTACACCAGCTTCTCCAAGCCCACTGGCACCACGAGCTCTATCCTCTTTCCCACGAGCTTGCCCAGGACCGTACCTATGGTGCCACCCGTATCCAGTCCTATCAGCACTCCGGCGAGCTTCCTTCTGTAGTCCAGAGCATTGGCCCCCTTAATGTACACATCTCCAGCCTTCATCTCGTCCACAGCTGTGAACCTATCCAGGTCCTCAACCGGCCTTCCGGCCCTGAGCACCAGGTCGGGCATGATCTCACTGCTCATCCGGAGCTCTTTTGTGGGGCGCTTCGGAAGGGTGAGCCCGCTCCTGTACGAGGTCCTGTCTATTCTCCTCCCTAAGAGTTCCTCTACTACGTAACTGTTCGTGGTTCCCGTGGCCACGACCACCATACCCTCTTCAAGGGCCCTTCGAACCGAGGGCCACTTAGCCAAGCCTTTAGCTATGAGCCTCTTAGATTCAGAAACCGTCAGTACGAAGGTCTTCTGCATGGCCTCCCCTCGTTACGCCCTTATTTCTTCGAGTATCTTGAACCAGTTGTCCAGGCACACCCTACTAGCGTACTCCCCTGACTCCGAGAACTTGCTCCCTCCAGGTTTGTCGACCTCTTCCTTAGAGAGCGCCTTGGGCCTCCAATGAGTCTCCAACGACACGAACCCCTCGTACCCGTCCCCTATCAACGCCCGAAACTGCCCCCGGTAGTCTATGACCCCGTCTCCTATGGGGACGCTGACGAGCTCACCGGTCTTCGGGTCCTTCCCGGCGTCCTTCAGGTGCATATGCACCATAAAGGGCTTTATAGCTTCGTATCCTTCGGGGTACGGTTCTTCCTTTACGTGCTCGTCGTACACTGAATTAGCAGGGTCCCATGTGGCCTTGACGTTGGGATGGTCAAGGGCCTTAAGGAACTCGGCCAGCACCTTGCCCGTGCCGATCATCGTGCTGGCTTCGTTTTCTATCCCGATGGTCATCCCTTCCTGTTCCGATATCTTCACCGGTTCCTCGAACTTGTCCAGTATCCTCTGCCAGTAGTCCTCCGCCCCCCTTCCCTTCCTCCAGAACGTGAACCCCCGGATTACCGTGCAGTCCAGGGCTTGGGCGAGCTTTATGCACCTCCTGAGGATATCGAGGTGCTCCTTATATTCATCCTCCGAGTCTATATCGCACTTGAAGAAGGGGGAAGCTATGCTGCAAACCTTCAATCCCGTGTCCCTGAGCCCTTCCTTGAGGCGGGGGATTTCGTCCACCAGGTCCTGTGGAGGCTTATCCCAAAGGCTCCTTATCTCTATTCCATCCAAGTTATAGTCCTCCACCACCTTCAATACCACCTTGAGGTCCTGGGACACCTCATCCGTGAACACTGCCTTCTTGAACATCTTCCCTCCCTCGGTATGTTCCTTGTAGTCCGGGCTTCCCCTTGAGACACCACCTTGGTCCCGAAGGGAAGGGCCTCCTAGCAGACATCCTTACTCTCGCCGGGGGATACCTTGGTTATGACCTCACCCAAGTTGTCGCCGTAGCAGGTACAGTGAGGACATTATGGTTATATCGTCCCCCTACCTCAGGACGACCTCTTCACCGGTGCGGGCGGACTCGTATATGGTGAGTATAAGGTCCACAGCCTTCCTCGCATCCTCCCCTGGGATCATGGGCTCCCTGTCCTCTATGACCGCCCTCGCCATGTCGTTCACCAAGGTTATGTGTCCAGCCATCCCTATGGCCGTGGGGTCCTGCATCGCTCTTTCCTCCTCGCCCTCCTCCACCTGCACCTCCTGGTCTTCGGCCAGGTCGTCCTCGCCGGTCGTGGTGGCCCACCTTACGATCTTGCTCTCCTCCATCGCTATCGTGCCGAGCTTACCGTGGAGCATGATCTTGGTGGGTTCCCCGGGGTTGACCGAAGTGGTGCCCTCTATGACGCCGTAGGCTCCACTTTGAAACGTCAAGAGGGCCACGGCAGTATCCTCGACCTCTATGTTCCTGACGAGATGGTCGGCCTTGGCGTAGACCGAGACCACGGGCTCCCCGACCAGCCAAAGCAGGAGGTCCACCCCATGCACGCCCTGGTTCATGAGGGCCCCACCCCCGTCCAAGGCCCAGGTGCCCCTCCATCCAGCGCTGTCGTAGTACTTCTGGGAGCGGT
>DTYS01000036.1 GCA_012961755.1 Candidatus Latescibacterota bacterium | reverse complement strand
GGGAGGGGTGGCCCTGTTCCGGAGGGAAGGCCGCAACCTGATCGACTGGGTCAGGGAGGGGTCCGAAGACCCCTGGCAGGCCCAAAACGTCGCTCAGATGCGCACGTCTGGTCTGGAGGTGGACCTAAGGTTCGCCCCGGTCGTAGGTCGCCTGCCCCAGGTAGAAATGGGTTATGCCTTCCTAAGCTCGGACAAGCGGACCGAGGGATGGGAGTCCAAGTACGTGCTGGACTATCTTATGCACCAGTTCTCGGTGGGGGTCGCCCATCCTCTGATCTCCGGGTGGCGGGGGGACTGGAAGTTGCGGTACGAGCGCCGGGTGGGGGGAGAAGGTCACTTTATATTGGACCTTAAGGTCTCCGGCAGGCCCAAAGGACTGGAAGTGTTCCTGGAATGCACCAACATCCTCAACACCTCCTACACCGAGACAGGGGGAGTGCCGATGCCGGGGAGGTGGATTACCGGTGGGTTGGGATTTGTCTTCTGAGATGTGGCGTGTGTCCTTTAAGAAAGTGAGGCCTATCTGGAGGTGCGCCATGGGGAAGTTCTTTCCGATCCTGTTCTTCCTCGCCTGCCGGATAAACCCGTTCTACACCCGCGAGCCAGAGCCCCCTCAGGAGGGCAGGCGGTTGAACCTTTTCTCCCGCACCGTGCCCCGCAACGTGGTGCGGAATCTCGAGCTTACTTGGGAGAAGTTCAGCCATGCAGACTACATGGAGTGCCTCTCGGAGGACTTCCGCTTCAGCCCGGACCCTTCCGATTCCATAAGGTTTGAGGAGGTCTTCGCCTCACCCTGGGACAGGGTGAGGGAGGAGGACTTCGCGAGGAGGTTGTTGGACCGGAGCATAGTCCCGTCGCTCGACCTCTCCCTCAAGTTGGAGTACGAGGAGGAGGGGGAAGACGAGAGTTACTTCGAATACTCCTATACCCTTCAGCTTCAACACGACAGGGATGCGCCCGGATACATTAAGGGGAAGATGTACCTGACGCTGCGGCGGGACGCGACCGGGAACTGGAGCATAGTCCTTTGGAGGGACGAGAAGACATCGGATATCCCGACCACAGGCGAGCTTCGGGCGAGGTTCTAGGCAGACAGGAGGTGGCATTATGAAGAGGATGTCGTTGGTCCTGTTGACGGCGGCCTTGGGATGTTGGAACCCTTTCGCGCCTCAGAAGGAGCTTCCACCTACCAGCGGACAGGAGCTGAGCCTGGAGGCACCCGAAAGCACACTCGAGGCATTAGATTATGCTATGAACCACAAGGACATAGAATGGTACGATAGGGTCCTGGACGAGGACTACTGGTTCCGGGAGCCCAACGAGTACGACGACGAGCTGGACAAGGGATGGGGGAAGGAGGAGGATGTGGAGATGGTGGGAAAGGTGTTCAAGTACTTCGATGTCTTCGAATACAAGCTTTTAGGTGGCAGGAAATATAGGGAGTTCGGGAGCGGCACGGACCTTTCGAAGATGGGTGAGGGCGATGTGGCCCTCACCCCAGAAGACCCCGGCGACCATCCTGGGGAGGTCTGGGTGGTGTTCTCGAGGCCTGTAGACATGTATATGTACAACTATGCGGACGATAAGGGATACAAGGTGAATCAGCTCTTTGAGATAAAGCTGCGCAAGGGGAAGGACGGTCTCTGGCGCGTAGTTAGGTGGACGGACTATCCTTGGAACCCCTGAGGAGGGGGACATGCACGAAGCATACCTCTACGAAAGGTCGGAGGACGGCAAGGTCATATGTTTCCTCTGCAACCACAGGTGCGTGATATCCGAGGGGAGGAGGGGGATATGCGGGGTGAGGGAGAACAGGGGGGGAACCCTCTACTCCTTGGTGTACGGCCTGCCCGTGGCCCAGCACGTGGACCCTATAGAGAAGAAGCCCCTCTTCCACTTCTTCCCCGGGAGCAGGGCCTATTCGATAGCCACAGTAGGGTGTAACTTCCGCTGCCTCCACTGCCAGAACTACGACATCTCGCAGATGCCGAGGGACCACGGCAGGATAGCTGGGGATGAGACTTCTCCCGAGGACATAGTTAGGGCCGCCCTGAGGACGGGATGTAAGAGCATATCCTATACCTACACTGAGCCTACGGTCTTCTTCGAACTTGCCTTCGAGACCGCACGTCTTGCACATTCACGGGGCCTCTACAACAACTTCATAACCAACGGTTATATGACCCAGGAGGCGCTGTACGACATAGCGCCCTTCCTGGACGCGGCCAACGTGGACCTCAAGGCGTTCACAGAGGAACATTACAGAAAGGTGTGCGGGGCTAGGCTTCAGCCTGTACTGGATTCCCTTAAGCTTATGAAAGGGTTGGGCATATGGGTTGAGGTGACGACCCTAATCATCCCAGGCCTCAACGACGACGAGCCCCAGCTCAGGGATGTAGCCAGGTTCATAAAGGACGAGCTCGGCCCCGAGACCCCCTGGCATGTGACGGCCTTCTTTCCCACCTACCGGATGACAGACAGGTCCCGCACTCCTCCCTCCTCCCTGAGGAGGGCAAGGGAGATAGGGCTGGAGGAGGGGCTCAGGTACGTGTACACCGGTAACGTCCCAGGGGAGGAGGGAGAACACACATATTGTCCCTCCTGCGGTAGGGTCCTCATCCGCCGCTATGGGTTCTACATAGTCGAAAGGTCCCTTAGGGATGGAAGGTGTACGGGATGTGGGACGAGGCTGGACGGGGTCGGGTTGGACTGGGGAAGGAGCTGAGGAGGAGATGTGGGGAGAACCATAACCGTAGCGGTCACGGACTACGTTGAGCCGGACCTCTCATGGGAGGAGGGGCAGTTGGCCCCTTGGGGCGTGCGCCTCCAGGCCTACCAGCTCAAGTTCGCCCTTCCAGAGGAACTCTTGTCCAAGATAAAGGACGCGGACGCTGTAGTGGTCAACATGGCCAGGATTACCGATGAGGTCATAGGAGGATTGAGGAGGTGCAGGCTCATAATCAGGCACGGGGTCGGATACGACAACGTGGATGTGGCCGCCGCCACGAGGAAGGGGATAATGGTCGGGTACGTGCCCGACTACTGCCTGGAGGAGGTGGCGGAGCATACGATAGCCCTCATGATGGCCTGCGTCCGCAAGCTCTTCCAGGGAAGGAAAGTTCTGGAGGATTCGGCACGGAGGGGTTCCTGGGACTTCGAGCCGTTGGTGCCCGCCTTCAGGCTCATGGGCAAGACCGTGGGGATAGTGGGGTGCGGGAGGATAGGCAGTAGGGTCCTGAGGAGGCTTTCCGGATTCGGGGTGAGGATCCTCGTCTGCGATCCCTACCTGCCCGAGGAGAGGAGGAGAGAGCAGGGGGTGCCGTTCGTGGGCCTGGAGGTCCTCCTCTCCGAGTCGGACGTAGTCACCCTCCACGTTCCCCTGAACTCGGAGACCTACCATATGATATCCGAGCCCCAGCTCAGGGCCATGAAGCCTACGGCGTACCTCGTAAACACCTCCAGGGGACCGATCGTGGACACGAGGGCCCTTGTCAGGGCCCTCAAGGAGGGATGGATAGCGGGCGCCGGGATAGACGTGTACGAGAAGGAACCTCCGGACCCGGAGGAGGAGCTTATGGCCCTTCCGAACGCCACGCTCTCGCCGCACCTTGCTTGGTACTCCGAGGAATCGGCCTGGGACATAAGGGTGAAGATAGTCGAGGACATAAGGAGGTTCTGCGAGGGCAAGCCCCCGAGGTTCCTCATAAATCCGGAGGTCTTAAGGAGGGAAGGATGATAGCCGACGTGAGTGAGCCATGGCCCGGGCCCAGGACCCGGGAGTACCTCTCCCTCTCCGAGAGGTACGAGCCGAGGTGCATGACCCAGCAGGCTCCCGTGGTCTGGGAGAGGGCCGAGGGCGTCGTGGTGTGGGACGTGGACGGGAACAGGTACATAGATTTCACTTCTGGGGTGCTGGTAACCAACGTGGGTCACTCCCACCCGAAGCACGTGAGGGCCGTTCAGAAGGCTGCGGCGAGGCTCATGAACTGTTACGACTTCCCCACACCTGCGAGGGTAAAGTTAGCCGAGAGGCTCGTGGAGATGACCCCTGAGAACCTGGACAAAGCCTTCCTCCTGACCACCGGGAGCGAGGCCACGGAAGCTGCTATGAGGGTCGCCAAGAGGTACACAGGAAGGCACGAAATAATCTCCTTCTACGGGGGCTTCCACGGAAGGACCTACGGGGCCATGAGCATGGCAGGGAAGATGGGGACTAAGAAGGGCTTCGGACCCACGATGCCCGGGGTCATATTCGCGCCGTACCCTTACTGTTACAGGTGCCCGTTCGAGAAGGAACTTGAGACCTGTGGGCTCTTCTGCCTGGAGTTCCTGGACAAGGTGGTGGAGGCCGAGTCCACGGGAGATATAGCCGCTCTCATAGTAGAGCCGTACCAGGGGGGTGCGGGCTTCATATTTCCCCCCGACGGTTACCTCAAGCGCCTGGAGGAGTGGGCGAGGGGGAAGGACGTGCTCTTCATACTGGACGAGGTCCAGTCCTCGTTCGGGAGGACGGGTAGGACCTTCGCCTTAGAGTGGGAGGACCTGAGGCCGAACCTCCTGTGCCTTGGGAAGGGGTTAGGAAGTGGGGTGCCGACTTCGGCCCTCTTGGGGGAGTCCCGGCTCTTCGAGCCCTTGGCACCGGGGGAGATGAGCAGCACGACGGGGGGAAATCCCCTCTCGGCCTCCGCGGCCTTGGCCGTGCTTGACATAATAGCGGAGGAGGGGCTCGCCCAGAACGCTCTCAGGGTCGGAAAGTTGCTCATGGACGGGTTCCTGAGGCTCAAGGAGGAGGTGGAAGTGTTAGGGGACGTGAGGGGTAGGGGCCTCGTCATGGGGTTAGAGTTCGTGAGGAACAGGCGCACCAAGGAGCCGGCCCCCGACCTCACCTGGGAGGTGGTCCTGCGTCTCTGCCGTTCCGGTGTGCTCGTGGGGAGGGTAGGGCTCTACGGGAACGTAATAAGGATAGCACCTCCCTTGGTCGTAACCGAGGAGCAGGCCGAAGAGGCGCTCGGAATATTCTCCAAGGTGCTCAGGGAGCTGTGATGGACCTGGGAAAGTTCGTCCGTTCGTTCGAGGAAAAGGGCGTAGCCCTGCTCGAGGACCTCGTGCGCATGCCCTCGGTGAGGAGGAGGGAGGGGCAGGTTGCGAAGTACCTCTTAGAGAGGTTCTCGGAGGTGGGGGAGGTGGAGCTCGTCCCCGTGCCCGAGTCCATAGTTGACGACCCGGAATACTCCTTTCCCTTGGAGGGCATAAGGTACGAGGACAGGCCGAACCTGAGAGTTAGGGTCCCGGGCTCGGGGGGGGGAAGGTCGTTGATCGTGAACACCCACATGGACGTAGTCCCCCCCTCCCACGGCCAGGAGGACCCGTTCCTACCGAAGCTCAGGGAGGGGGCAGTATGGGGAAGGGGGACTTGCGACGCCAAGGGCCAGATAGTCGCCATCTATCTGGCACTTAAGACATTGAAAAAGATAGGGTTCTCCCCGGCCGGGAACATCGCGGTCCACCTGGTCGTAGAGGAGGAGTGTGGGGGGAACGGCACACTCGCCTTCGTTAGGGAGGGGGAGGGGGCCGACGGGGTCTTAGTCCTGGAGCCTACGGGGCTTTCGGCCTTCCCGTCCGTAAGGGGGGCGGTGTGGTTCGAGGTCACGGTGTACGGCCGTTCGGGCCACAGCGCACAGGCAGGGAAGGTCGTGAGTGCCCTCAAGGAGGCCATACGTGCCGTGGAGCTTCTGGAGGGGTACCATTCCAGGCTTCTTGAGGAATCCAGGGACGTGCCCCTGTTCGAAACCTACCGTGACCCTATGCCCATAACGTTCGGCACGTTCCACGCAGGGGAATGGCCCGCGACCGTCCCCCGGAAGGCAGTACTTAGGGGTGTCCTCGGGTTCCTGCCTAACAGGACGAGGGAAGGGGTGGAGGCCGAGATGAGGGAGGTCCTGAGCTCCGGAGGCGGATGGCTCGGGGAACACTACGAGCTGCGCTTCCTCTACCGCCACAACTCCAGCGTGACGCCTCCGGACCATCCTCTGGTCAGGACCCTGGTGGAGGCATGCAGGGGCTCCGGATGGGAGCCGGAGGTCAAGGGGATGCCCGCTTCGTGCGATGCCTGGTTCTACAGGGAGTTCTTAGGGGTCCCTACCGTGGTCTTCGGCCCGGGGGAGCTAGGGCACGCCCATTCATCCGAGGAGCACATAGAAGTCGAGGACCTCGTAAGGGGCGCCGAAGCCCTCGCGAGGTTCATCTTGGACTGGTGCGGAGGGTGAGGAGGGAGCATGAGGCGAGTGGTCCTGTGCGACGGTAGGGCGTGGCTCGAGGAGGTGCCCGACCCGTCGCCCGAGCCCGGGTGGGTCGTGGTCAGGGTAAGGAGTTCGCCTATATGCGGCAGCGACTTAGGTGCATTCTATGGGGAGGAAGAAAACCGCAACGCAGGCCACGAGGGGACAGGGGAGGTGGTGGCCGTAGCCGAGGGCTCCCGGCTGAGGGAGGGGGATAGGGTGGTGTTGAGTCCCCTCTCCGGATGCGGTAAGTGCGGCCATTGCCGGAGGGGGGACTACATCTACTGCCGCAAAAAGCCTCCTTCCTACACTCACTTCGCTGATTACGTAAAGATCCAGGAGTTCATCTGCATCCCCCTGCCCGACGACATCTCCTACGACCTCGGAGCCTTAGTCGGGTGCGCCCTATGTCCCGCCTTCGACGTCTTGAAGCGGATGGGCCTTTCACCCTACGACACCCTCCTGGTGACCGGGTTAGGTCCCGTGGGGTTGGGGGCCGTAGCCTTAGGTGCCTTCGCGGGTGTGAGGGTCGTAGGCGTGGACCCGGAGCCCTGGCGCAGGGAGCTGGCGGTCCAGCTCGGGGCCCAGGAGGCTTTGGACGGGAACGAGGCGGACCTGTTGGGAAGGATACTTGACATGACCGACGGGGAGGGGGTCTCCTGCGCTGTGGACTGCTCGGGGAACCCTCGGGCCGAGAGGCTCTGCTTGGACGCAGTGGGAGTGCGAGGCCGGGTGGGGATCGTGGGGGAGAACCATCGAGGGCTCAAGGTCGTGCCCAGTCCCGACTTAATCCGGAAGGGAGTTACCCTCTACGGGACTTGGCACTTCAACCTGAACGACGCCCCCAAACTTTTTAAATTCTTACGCCGATTTCCAAGGGCAGAACTCCTCATCAGCCATACCTTTCCCTTAGACCGGGTCCAGGAGGCCTTCGAAACCTTCGTCTCCCGCAGGGCCGCCAAGGTCCTGCTTAAACCTTGAGGTGGTGGATCAAGAGCTCGTTGGGAGGGCGTACTGGGCCGGGATGGTGAGCGTGGACGGGCCCTCTCCGACTTCCCGGACGTGTCCTTTAAGCTCTGAGATGAAGCCCGACCTCCTGCTACATATATGCTGCGCTCCCTGCGCCACCTGTGTGGTCGAGCTCCTTGGGAGCGACTTTAGGGTCCACGGTTTCTTCTACAACCCCAACATCCACCCCGAGGAGGAGTACGAAAGGCGCCTCGAGGCCGTGAGGAAGTACGCCGAAGCCGTGGACCTCGACTGGGAGGAGGGGCCTTACGAGCCGGAGGGGTGGTTCTCGTACGTAAGGGAGCACGAGGACGAGCCCGAGGGGGGTGCCAGGTGCTCCCTTTGTTATCGCCTGCGCTTAGAGGAGACCGCACGGAGGGCGAGGGAGTTAGGCTTCGGGTACTTCGCCACGACGCTCACGATAGGTCCCAACAAGAAGGCCCGGATCATAAACCCCATAGGCAGGGAACTCGGGTTCAAGTACGGTCCCACCTTCGTAGGGGGGGACTTTAAGAAGGGGAAGGGATTTGAAAGGAGCGTGGTCCTCAGCCGTAGGTTCGAGCTCTACCGTCAGGACTACTGCGGGTGCACGTTCAGTTTGAGGGAGAGACGAAGAAGCCTTTAAGGGAGGTTATATGAAGGTAGGTATAGTTTTAAGGCCGGAGTCCGCCCACAGGGACATATACCTCGGGGTGCTGTCCGAGCTCGAGGAGGTGAGGGAGGTCGTGGCATGTGACGAGACCGAGGGGACCTTCGGGGAGGTGGGACGGCTCCTGGGGGGGAAGCTCGTGGGGAAGTACAGGGACTTAGGGGACATGTTGGAGGGGGGGAAGCCGGACATGGTCCTCGTCACCTTGGAGGCCTTCAGGGCCCCGGAGGCGATAGGCAGGGCTTTGGACGAGGGGGTACACGTCCTCTCGGAGAAGCCCGCGTGTGTGGACCCCGGGGACTTCGAGGGTCTCGTACGGAAGGCCGAGGAGAGGGACCTCCAGCTCATGTTGGCCTTCGCCTTCCGCAGGTCGCCCGTGGCCCTCTGGGCCAAGGAGGTGATCGGGAAGGGGGACATAGGCAAGATATACGGAGTACAGGCGCACTTCATAGCTGACCAAGCGAGGATAAGGGATGAGGAGGTCAGGGAGAGCTGGTTCTTCAGGAAGGAGCTCGGAGGAGGGGGACACCTGCTGTGGCTCGGATGTCACTTCGTGGACATGATAACCTTCGTCACGGGAAGGAGGATGGAGAGGCTCTCGTGCTTCACCTCCGTGGTGGGGGGGGAACCGATAGATGTCGAGGACTCGGCGGCGGTCTCCTTCGAGCTTGAGGGGGGAGCGCTCGGGAACCTTCTTTCGGCTTACTACTTGGACAGGGACAAGCACTCGCTCTTCCAGGTCTGGGGGGAGCACGGATGGCTCAGGATGTACCCCCATGAGTGGGCACCGTTGGAGTGGTACTCGGACCTATATACGCTTTCGCCCCTCAGGAAGATATCCTTCCAGGAGGGGAGGAGGAACGTGTACCTCCCCTTCGTGCGCTCGTGCGTGAGGGCGTGCATGGGCGACGAACCTCCCCCCATAACTCCCCGGGAGGGGCTTTACGTGCTTAAGGTCGTACATGCGGCCTACAGGGCCGCCGAGACCGGCCAGGTCCAGGAGGTGGGATGACCTTAGGGGAGATTTACAGGTTCGTCCTGGCCGAAGGGATGAAGGTCGACCCGAGGGGGGAGGAGGGCTTAAGGAAGGTCCTGGAGAGGAGGAGGGATGCCTACGGGAGGTTGGAAGAGGAGGAGAGGGCGAGGTACGATACCGAGCGCCTGACCAACCCTTACGGGGACCTCAGGATCGTACACGGCAGGGAGTGGACGGAGGTGAGGGGACTCCTCGTCGGGCTCGACCCCGGACCCGAGGAGGTGGTAGCAGCCGAGGTCCTCAGGAACTCCGGAGAGCGGGTGGACCTTCTGGTCTCCTACAGTACCTACGCCTTCCCCTCGAAGGTCTCCTTTCGGGATGTGGTGGAGCTTAAAGGGGAGATGCTCTCCCGGGCGGGCGTCCCTCCGAACAGGGCGAGGGCTTGCTTCCCTTCACCCGAGCCCGAGGACAGGAGGGCTGAGGACCTTGCGAGGCTCCTGGACGTGCCGGTGCTCACGGTCGGCTCCGTGGCCGACCTTTCGGCCTACGCCTTCCTGGGGGAAAGCTTGAGGGAGGTCGGCAGGGTCTGGGAGGTGCTGGACTTCCTGCGGGGCATCGGGGAACTTCGGGCCCTGGGCGACCCGGAACTTCTGTGCGGGGACGTAGAGGGGGAGGTGGGAAGGATCTACTGGGGACCTATTTCAGCCGAGGGTTTCAGGGCCTTGGCGGAGGCCGGCGTCGGGACGGTGATATCGGAAGGATTCGGCCTGGAGGATACGGGGAGGTTCGGGATGAACGTGGTAAAGGTCCCGAGATATTCTCTTAAGAGCTTGGGGATGAACTTGTTGCTGGACAGGATGAGGAGGAAGTTCGGGGAGGTCCATATCCTTCCCTGCGCCAACTTAGTGAGGGTAGAGAGGGATGTTTGACCTCGTAGGATGTGGTGCCTTAAACCTCGACCTCTTCTACAGGATAGAGGACCTCGGGTTCCTAAGGAAGTGGGGTATGGTGCACGGTGGGGAGGTATTGGGGGGACCCTCCTGGATGGACGAGTTCTTGAAGGAGCTTGGGAAGGAGGGGGAATTCTTGGGGAGGAGCGGGGGTGGATCGGCGGCGAACACGGCCTTCGCCTTAGCGAAGATGAGCTTCAGGACGGGATTCCTAGGTATGCTGGGGGACGATCCCGAGGGGGACTTCGTGCTGAGCTCGTTGGAGGGGGTGGACACGTCCCTCGTCGGGAGGGAAGGAAGGACGGGGGTCTGCGTGGTAGTGCTCACCCCGGACGGGGAGCGTTCGACCGTGCTGTTTCCGGGGGCGAACGATCTGTTTAGGACTAGGAAGGAGGAGCTGAGGTACGCATCACGCTCTAAGTGGATCCACCTTACCTCCTTCGTGGGGGAGGAGGCATTCCAGGCCCAGGCGGAGTTAGTCAGGTCGCTTCCGGACGAGGTTCGCATCAGCTTCGATCCCGGACACCTCTATGCCCTGAAGGGTATGGAAGCCCTTAAGTCTTTCCTCGAAAGGGCCGAAGTGCTCTTCGCTACCGAAGTTGAGGTGGAACTCCTGACCGGAAGGGAGTTCAGGGAGGGCGCACGTGTCCTTCGCAGGTCCGGGCCGAGGATAGTGATCGTGAAGCTCGGACCGAGGGGGGCCTGGACCTTGGCCGAGGATGAGTGGGAAACCCCGGCGCCGAAGGCGGAGGTACGGGACTCCACGGGAGCTGGGGATGTGCTGGCCGCGGGGTTCTTAGCCGGGCTCCTCCGAGGATGGTCTCCGAAGGAATGCTTAGAGTTCGGGGTGGGCCTTGCGTCCAGGAGCGTCGAAGGGTACGGAAGGGAGGCCTATCCTGAGGTGGCTCCGTAGATGAAAGGGGGCGTAAGGTACACGAAAGAGCTTTATCTTGCGGCACCCAGGCTCTAACTGTGAGCAGGAACTTGGAACAGAGCTCGACGGTATACTTAACGATCCCCTCTCCTCCGCCCTGACCGAACTTATCCTGACGTACCTGAAGCCCCTCCACGCGAACGGAAGGACCCATGTCCACCTTGCGTTCCAACGCCTGGACCTCGGGAAGTCCATAGCTCCTCGAAGTTCCTCAACACGTCCGAGGACCTCAATTACTTCGCCCCCGTCCGTGTCTCCCCTCGAGCTCCCTCAACATGTCCCTGAACTTGGCCGCCCTTTCGTAGTCCTCCCTCTGGGCGGCCTCCTTCATCCTCCTCTCAAGTTCTTCCCTTATCTCCTTGGGACGCAATTTCCTTATCCTGTCCGCCCAGCTCCTCAGGAAGCGGAGCTCCTTGGCCTCGGGGATGAGCTCTTCGAGGCCACGTTCCGAGAGAAGGCCCTCTATCCGCTCTATGCCTTCCTCTATCTCCTCCAAGGCGCCCCCGTAGTCCCCCCTTCGGAGGAGGAGGCTCGCCCTCGCCTGGGCGAGATGCATGATCACGAAGGGCCTGAAGGCATCTGAAGCCCTCCTGTCCTCCTCCCTCAGGGCGTAAGAGCTTATCAGGTCCATGATCCTGAGGTTGTGTTCGGCGTCCCTTGCTGCCCCCTCGTACTCCTTGAGCTCTAAGAGGCTTATCCTACGGTGGTAGTACTGTATCATCTCCCTCCTTAAGGCCGAGCATTCCTCCTCGTCCAGGTGGAACCCCTCGTCCGTCCCGTGCTCGGCCCTGTAGCGTGCGAGCTCCTTGAGGTAGTAAGCTAAGAGGGAGGGCTCGCCGAAGGGCTTAGTGCCGTCGGGCCTTCCCTCTACCTCCATCTGAAGGAGGCCGAGGTCGAGCCTCAGCTGGAGCTTGGGCCTTCCGTTCAGTCCCCTTATCTTCCTTACCGAAAGCCTTCCGGGACGATAGTCCCATCCGTCCAAGATCGGTCCTATGTCCAGATCTCCGGACATCACACGAGCCTACTTAAGGCATCCCTGTAAGGCCCGGAGTGTGCCTCGGGCCTGAAGTAGACCTTCTTAGTATAGTCCAGGGCCCCTGAGATGCGCTCGAAGTCCTCGGAGAGGGCCTGGAACAATCCTGCGCCGGGAACGTACAGGGCCTTGTCCATCCTCCAGACCGAAAGGTACGCCCTGCTGCCCTGGTAGAGGTAGAACCCCAACACCCCCCTCCTCTGCACGAACTCCCTGAATATCCCGCTCATGAAGAGGGTATAGTCCCCTATGTGGCGGTATATCTCCCTCTCCCTCGCCAAGGGATAACCTCCGAGCTCGGGCATTCCCGGCCCGGAGACCTCTACCAACATCTCTACGACCGTAGTAAGCCTCCTTCCGGCCATGTCCTTTATCCTGTATAGCCTCTCCGTCCTCGCGAACCTGGCCAGGAGTTCCGCCACGTAGTCCCATATGGCCCTGTCCCATATGAAGAGCTCCGTGAAGCTCCTCTGTAGTATCCGGAGGAAGAAACGCTTGAGGATCGGCACGGATTCGTCCTGCCTTTCCTTCATACGCATCCCCCTCCCGTGTGACGTTACTTTCCTAAGGCCGCCTTCGCCAGGGCGGAGCCGAGTTCCCTGAGGCGCCCCTCGGCCTCCTCGTCAGGCTTGCCCCGCACGAGCACTGGATCGGCGACCCTGCGTAGGCGGAAGGACCTGCACGTCCTGTCCACGCTCTCCCACGCGCTCCCGCCTCCCCCGTGGGTCACGAATATACCGCAGGGCACATCGTCTACCTTGCCCTGGGTGGGGTAGAAGGTCCTGTCGAAGAAGTCCTTGAGCATCCCGGCCATGTAGCTGAAGTAGTCCGGGGTGCCGAAGCAGACGGCGTCGCAGGAGAGGAGGTCGTCCACCCCGGCCTCTGCCGCCCTCTTGACCACGGCCTCGGCCCCTTCCGACCTGACGCCCTCAGCGACCGCCCGGGCCGCGGCCTCAGTGTTTCCTCCCTGGGAGTGATATACTATCAGCACCTTAGCCATAGGTCCTCCTTTAAGGCATAAACTCCACCACACCGAAGTACCTCGGCATGTGGAAGTTAAGGAACCTCACGTTCGACCACGCTAAGTACTCGTCCCTGCCGTCCTTGGGCCTTTCTATCCTGTACAGGTTCACCCTCCACTGGTCCCCCGGCTTCGGGGGCTCCCCCCCGGGGATATCCTTCAGGGCATTCCAGGGGATAGCGATCTCCACGGTCCAGCCCCTGTCCTCGTCCTTCCTCTCGGGGGCGTCCTTGCTCCTGGCGACCGTTCCCTCGGCCACTACAGCGGTCCTCAGCCCCTTTATGTCCCATCCTATATCGCCCTCCTTCACACCTCCCTTGGGGAAGGGCCAGGCTGTTATCTTCAGGTCCACCACAATGTTCAGGGGGTTGACCTCAAGCTCCGCGTAGTCCTTCCCGTCCCCGTCCGGGTCCAAGAATACCTCCACGACCTCTTCCTCCCAGAGATGTCCGTCCCTCTCGAACTTAGTCGCCCACATATCCGGGTCCTCGCAGGCGAAGGCCACATATAGGTATTCGTCGTCCCAGAGCATCATGGCCTCGGTGCGGTAGCGGGATGCGACGTCGGATATGGTCCCGCCGCAGAACTGACCGACCTTGGTGAACTTCCCCACCCTCGGGGCGATCTGCCAGTCCAGCTCGTCCAACCTCCCGTCGACGTTTATAGACGATAAGGCACGGTAGCACTGGTACCTCGCCACATCCACTGGGGCACCCGCGAACACAGCTCCACAGAGCAGCGTCCAGAGCATCTCCCCTCCCTTTCGTCAGGTGGCCGTCAGGACCTGGACCATGTTGAAGAGGGCCTGCCACTGCTTCGCGTCCATCTTGCTTACGGCCTGCAGAAGCTCCGGTATATCCCTGTCCTCCACCTGCCCTACGCCGGCTAAGGCTTCCTTCCATCTCTGGTCCCTCAGGATGCCCCTGATACCCCTGTCCTTAATAGCCTCCCTGAGGGCTGGATCCTTAAGCGACTCCAGAAGCTCACCGTCGGCGAGTAAGCTCCTTACTTCCTCCTCCGTAATCATCTTCAAGAGCTCAACCTCAATATCCTTCCCCTCCGAAATGAGGTATTCCAGGACAGGGCTTTCCAGGAGTTCCTGGACCCTGAGGAACAGGTCCCTCGCAAGCCCGGACGCCCTCTCTATATAGGCCATAAGGAGGACCTTCTCAGGGTCCAGGTCCAGGACCTCCGCGAGCTTCAAACAGATCTCGTCCGACGGGACCTTCTCCCCCTTCTCTATCTGACCTATGTAGGTGTCCCACACTCCTACAGTCTGGCCGAGCTGCTTTTGGGTGAAGCGTCCCTTTCGGGCCTGCTTTATGGCTTCCCCGAAGTTCATGCCTTCTCCTACAAGGCTAAAGTTAATACGATTCGTCGGGAAATGCAACATATAAGCTCGAAAACGTCCCTTGACTTTGCCGACCGAAATACTATCTTAACAGAAAAGCCGCGAAACATGGGAGGAGCTATGAAGAGAAAGGTCCTCGTCCTAGCAGGCCCTGTTGTGGTGGTCCCCTTGGGGGTCTTCCTCGTCCTCCACCACAGCAGGGTGCGGAAGCTCGAAGAGCTCTTCTCCGGCCCCGCGAGGGCTGCGCAGGTATCGGAGTTGCCCTACCTGCCTGGCTGTAGGTACGACCTCAGGGCCTACGAAAGGTACACCCAGGAGCGTTCGTACGAGGCTTTGGGAATCCTATCCCCGCCCCGCATCGAACCGCTCCTGTGGCCAGGAGGGTCGGCCAGGGAGGAATTCGAGGCTACGATGCGCAGGAGGGCGGAAGCCGTGACGGGGGCTACGGCCGTGCTGAGGCTCCGCTGCCCGAGCGTATACAGGGAGAAGAAGCCCTCGCCCATGCTTAGGATAACATATCCCCCCGACGGAGCGGTCTTCCCGCCCAACCTCTGCACCCCGGAGGTGGAATGGGAGGACCCCCTGGACGACGTCTGGCAGGTGAAGGTCGGGGTGGGGGAGAAGGAGTGGACCTTCGTGACACATGGGAGGAGGTGGTGGTTCCCGAAGGAGGTATGGGAGGAGCTTAAGAGGGTTGGGAGGGAGGTGTGGGTGGAGGTCAGGGGGACACGGAAGGACGGTTCCGGACCCGTGTACGTCTCGGGGAGGGTGCACTTCAGCTTCGCCCCATATCCCGCCGACGACTTCGTAGTGTACCGTGTCGTCTCCCCTCCCTTCAACCCTAGGAAGGCCCCGGATATGTTCGTGAGGGACGTAAGGAGCTTTAAGGAGGAGCTCTTCCTCTCGGCCCGGAGGAAGTACTGCTTTAACTGCCACACTTTCTCCTCCAAACGAGGGGACGAAGGGAAGCTCGCCCTTCAGGTTAGGTACATGGCCGGAGGGGACTACGAGCTTAAGGTCTACCTGGGGATATACGATATATCTTCCCGTAAGGGATGGAAGGTTCGTCTGCCCTTCTCTATACAGATGAGCACCTTCGTCTCCTGGTCCCCTGACGAGAGGAAGCTTGCCTTCTCGGCGAACCAGCAGCTCGTAACCCTCCATCCCGTCGTGTTCGAGACCCAGTTCGCGGGGGAGCCCACATCCGACATAGCAATCTACGACCTGCCGGAGAACAAAGCTTACCTACTTCCGGGGGCCTCCGAGCCCGACCTTCTGGAGATATACCCCTGCTGGAGCCCGAACGGGGATTTTCTGGTCTTCTGCTCGGCTCCGGCAGGGTTACATCCGGCGCAGGTGAAATACGACTTTATGGTGATACCATTCAACGGAGGGAGGGGAGGGGAGCCCAGGCCCGTACCCGGAGCATCACGCAACGGAAGGAGCAACTACTACCCCCGGTTCTCCCCGGACGGGAGGTGGCTTTCCTTCTGTACCTCCGACGGAGGCTCACTGATAAAGTCCTCCAGCGACATATACATAATGAGGTCGGACCTCAAGCACCCCCCACGCAGGCTTGAGAGCAACGTGGACTATGCTGCCGATTCCTGGCACAGTTGGTCCTCGAACTCAAGGTGGCTCGTGTTTGCAAGCAAAAGGGACGACGGAATATATGCGAGGCTCTACTTTACCTACATAGATGAAGAAGGCCACGCACATCCCGCGGTCCGCCTTCCCGTCAAGGAACTACCGCCGGCGAGCTACAACATACCCGAGTTCGTGGCCCAAAGACCTCCAATAACCGATGGGAACCTCTATAAGGCCGTCCGGGTGGAGGGTCCGGCCCTGAGCGTGCAAGGGGGATGATATGAGTCGTAAGTTCTGCACACGGTTGCTATTAGCAGCCGGTCTGACGGCCACATCGGCCCTGTACGTCGGGACCCCGGGGCTCGTGACCCATC
>DTYS01000035.1 GCA_012961755.1 Candidatus Latescibacterota bacterium | reverse complement strand
TCTTAGGGGAGACCTTGGCAGGCCTGAAGTCCACCACGGCTGCCGCCATGGCCAGGATATCGCACCAACCGAGATGCTCCAGAACAGCGTCCCTCATCTCCCCGGCGGACCTGACCCTCACCACTCGGACCCCCCACGGCACCTCGAGGTCCGTAGGTCCGCTCACCAGCACCACCTCCGCGCCCATCGTCCTCGCCGCCTCGGCCAAGGCGTACCCCATCTTCCCCGTGGAGCGGTTCGTTATGAACCTTACGGGATCTATGTCCTCCTCAGTCCTCCCAGCCGTCACCAGCACCTTCCTCCCGGCCAGAAGTCTCAAATCCTCCAAAGCCTCGCCTATAGCATCCAAGATCCTTCCTAAATCTGCCAGCCTGCCCTTGCCCGTAAGCCCGCTGGCGAGCTCCCCTTCCTCAGGTCCTACAAGTTTATATCCCAAGCCCTTAAGTTTACGAACGTTCTCCTGCACCACGGGATTGGCCCACATGAAGGCATCCATGGCCGGGGCCACCACCACAGGGCACCTCGCGGCTAAGGTCACAGTCGTAAGGAGGTCGTCCGCCACGCCCACCGCGGCCTTTCCCAGGAAGTTCGCGGTCGCAGGGGCCACGACTAAGACCTCCGCCCACTCGGCGAGCCTCACGTGCCCCACATCCCACTTCCTTTCGGGGAAGAGCTTCCAGGAGACCTCGTTCCCCGAAAGGGTCTCGAACGTTAGGGGCGATACGAACTTCGCCGCGGCCTCGGTCATCACCACCTTCACGTCCGCCCCCCTCCTCCTTATGGCCCTTATAAGCTCTGCGGCCTTGTAGGCCGCTATGCTCCCCGTCACACCTACTATAACCTTCCTACCCTCCCACATCCTTCCCCCTGTAAGCCACCTTCGCCCTACCTTCAGCTATCCTTCTTAAGGCCAGAGTCGTCACCTTCTCCCTTATCTCCTCGCCTTCAGTTATTCCCTGCATGAGCTTCAACCTCCTTATCTCGTTCAGCCTCCTGGCCTCCTTCGCCGCGGCCAGGGCGACCTCGTAAGGGTTCGCCCCGCTCTTCTCCAGCTCCTCTAAGGGGACCAAGGCCATACTCCCTCCATCTTTGAAAGTTAAGGACACCTCCGTCCTCATCCCTTCCCCCCTCCTACCTTGAACCTGCAGGTCCTGTGATACTCTGCCATGAGGATGGCCTCCACGGCCCTGACGGACTCCTCTAAGTCTTCGTTGATCACTATGTAATCATAGTATCCTGCCTCCGAAAGCTCCATCGGGGCCGCCTCGAGCCTCCTTTCTATGTCCTCCTCCGGGTCCCTCCCCCTCTCCCTTAGCCTCTTCTCCAAGACCTCGAGGGAAGGGGGAGCTACGAACACGGAAACGTTCTCCGGGAAAGCCCTCCTTATCTGCCTTGCCCCCTGGACATCTATCTCTAAGAGCAGCACCTTACCTTCCTCTAAGGCTTCCTCCACCGTCCTCCTCAAGGTCCCGTAGAGGTGGCCGTGGACTTCGGCCCATTCCACGAACTCCCCTCTTTCCCTCCTGCTTTTGAACTCCTCCTCGGAGAGGAAATAATAATCCCTTCCCTCCTCCTCCCCGGGCCTTCTGGGCCGGGTGGTGACGGAGATCGAAAGCTCCATCCTCGGAACCGGCTTCCTCCTCAGGACCTCCCTTACTATGGTACTCTTGCCCGCGCCCGAGGGCGCGGAGAAGATCACCAGGAACCCCCTCCCGGACCTCTCAAACATCCTCCTTCCCTTCCAACCTCTGAAGGAGCGTCTCTGGCCCTATGGCGGATAGGACCACATGGTCGCTGTCTAAGACTATAACCGACCTGGTCTTCCTACCCTGGGAGGCATCTATCAGCTTCCCATCCCTTTCGGCTATCGCCTTGAGCCTCCTTATTGGGGAGGAGTTAGGCGACACGATGGCCACGATCCTGTGCACGGCTACGAGGTTGCCGAACCCGACGTTTATAAAAGGCATAATGTCTACTCCACGTTTTGAACCTGCTCCCTGAGTTGTTCTATACCTTCCTTCAGGGATACGGCTAGGTTGGATATCCTCGCATCCGCAGCCTTAGCCCCTATCGTGTTAGCTTCCCTGTACATCTCCTGGAGGAGGAAGTCCAGCCTCCTGCCCACCACACCTCCCCGCTCCAGGGAATCCCTGAACTGGGATATGTGGCTCCTGAGCCTGACGCATTCCTCGGTCACATCGCTCCTCTGGGCCAAGAGGGCCGCCTCCACGGCGATCCTATCTGGGTCGACCTTTACCTCCATCTCCCTCATCCTTTCCTGAAGCCTCGCCCTTATGCGTTCCACCTGAAGTGGGGCGAGGCCCTCCACCTCGCCCACCAGTTCCTCCAAAGTCTTCAGCCTCTCCGAAAGGAACTCCCTAAGTTTCCTCCCTTCCCTCTCCCTCATCGCATCCGCCTCCTCCAGGGCCTTGGAACACGCTTGCGATATCAACCTCCACGCCCTCTCTAAGTCCACCTCCTCCCTCCCGCGCCTTACGACTTCCGGAAGCCCTGCTATAAGGCCCATCTCCATCTCGCCCTTTAGCTCAAGCATCCTTTTGAGCTCCTCCAACTTCTCCTTGTAGGCCTTAGCCAGGTCGAAGTCCACGGTGGGCGTGCCAGCGCTTTCCTCCTCCCAGGTCACCGAAACCTGTACCCTCCCTCGGGATATCCTCCCCCTCACAAGCTCTGTTACCTCCGGCTCCAACCTCGCCAGGACCTTGGGAAGGTGCACCCCCACATCGCAGAACCTGTGGTTCCAACACCTGACCTCCACAGAGACCCTCGTGCCGTCCTCCTCCACCTCCCCGAAGCCGAACCCTGTCATACTCTTTATCAATAAGCCTCCCTTAAGATAACGAATATCCCCACTGACCGCAACTTTCCTTAGGCTTCTGTAATCTACCATAACCCGAAGCCTTTGTCAAGACCGACAAAAAGAGCCCCTTGCGGACTACCATCTTGAAAACCGCGCGATTTTATCTTGCCCGTCCCTGAGGAGGAGACGCAGGGCTAACGCGAAGGGATGGGAAGATGAGGAACCTACGGGAAAGAAGCGATGTTGAGGCGCGCCGTCCACTCCTCCAGAAAGCTCGCAGGAGACATCTACCGGAGTTACTTTATCCTCGGTCCACCTTCACCCGGCTTAAGACGGTGGCTCCACATAAGAAAAAGGCAGATATCGCGGGAGCCGCAGCCCTGCTCGTGTGGAATATGCTCCCGGCCAACCCGAACATGAAAGGTCCCAGTATCCCCGCGAACTTGGCCACCGCGCTGAAGAAGCCGAAGAACTCCGCGGTCCTCTCCTTGGGCACCATCCTAGCGAAGAAGGATCTCGAGAGGGCCTGAGCTCCCCCCTGGACCGTACCCACCGTCCCCGCCATGAGCCAAAACTGCCACGCATCCTTTAAGAAGTACGCCCATCCGCAGACCGAAGCGTACACCCCGAGGGCTATATATAAAGCCCGCTTCACCCCTATACGCTCCGAAAGTACGCCGAAGAGGAGGGAGAACGGAAACGCCACGAACTGGGTCAAAAGCAGGGCCGCCACGAGGTCCTGGGTGTCTATCCCCACCTCCGCCCCGTATATGGCCGCCATCTTTATGACCGTGCTTATGCCGTCTGCGTAAAGCCAAAAGGCGACCAGAAACTTAGCCACCTCACGGTGTCTTCCGACCTCCCTGAGGGTCCCCTTCAGCTCCCTGATCCCAGCACCCCAGTCCACCTTTCCCACGTCGCCTGGCTCCTTCACCCAGAGGAGGAAGGGGAGGGAGAAGGCAGCCCACCATACTGCCACCGAGAGGAAGGAGGCCCTCGCACCCCAGCCCGCGTCCGGAAGCCCGAACCATTCCGGACGCCTTATCATGATAAGGTTCACGGCCAGGAGCAACCCCCCTCCGAGGTATCCCAAAGCGTACCCCAAGGACGAAACCCTGTCCATCCCCTCCCTCGTGGCGACGAGGGGGAGGAAGGAGTCGTAGAAAGTGTTCGAAAGCGAAAACCCCACCAGCCCGAGGGCGAAGAGGGGAAGGCAGAGCTTCCATCCTCCCTCCCCGACCAAGGATAGGGT
Organism: Candidatus Latescibacterota bacterium; assembly: GCA_012961755.1. Taxonomy (GTDB): domain Bacteria; phylum Latescibacterota; class 4484-107; order B68-G9; family B68-G9; genus B68-G9. Next base: position 11,957 of record DTYS01000035.1, on the reverse strand, counting down.
TCCCGTGGAGCCCACCCCCAGCAGCCAGAAGACGACGAAGAAGACCTTTCTCCTGCCGGCCAGGTCCGCTACGGCCCCTAAGAGCGGAGCGGAAAGGGCGACGGCTAAAGTGGCCCCAGAGGCTGTGAATCCCCACAACGCCGTCGCCCTCCAGTCCGGAAGGGAGGATGCTGCTATATTTTGGAAGTAGGGTGGAAGCACCGCCGCCATGATTGTGGTGGCGAAGGCGGAGTTCGCCCAGTCGTAGAGGCACCATCCCAGAGCCTCCCTATTCCGGACGGAAGGCATCCTTTATGTGCCTTATCTTTACGCACTTCCCCACCTCCACGGCCACCACGTCGAAGCGCACGTCCCCGTCCCAGGGGTTCTTAGCTAAGTACACCTGCGCCGCCTTGACCAGATGCGCCCTCTTCCTGAGGGTGACCCAGGACTCGGGAGGACCGAAGGCTCCGGACCTTCCTGTCTTGACCTCCACGAAGGCCAGGACATCCCCGTCCTTGGCAACTATGTCCACCTCCCCTCCCCTCGCACGGAAGTTCCTGGCTAGGACCTTTATGCCCTTTCCCTCGAGCCACTTGGCTGCGAGGTCCTCCCCTGACGTTCCACGCTCGGTCCTCTGCATGGTTGGCATCAGCGAACAATCGATCAACAGGTAACTACTCCCCTGAAGGTCCTTCTATGTATGGGACAGGGGCCGTGCTCCCTTAGGGCTCTCAGGTGCTCCGGGGTCGGATACCCCTTATGCCTCGCAAAACCGTACTGTGGATATATCCTATCGTATTCGGACATGAGCCTGTCCCTCTCAACCTTGGCCACCACGGAGGCCGCTGCTATGCAGGCCGACCTCCCGTCACCTCCCACCACCGCCTCCCCCGGAAGGTCCACCTCCGGAAGGAACTTCCCGTCCACGAGCACGTAGTCCGGCCTGAGGTCGAGGTAGTCCAGGGCCCTTTTCATAGCCAGGAGCGTGGCGTTGTGGATGTTCAGCAGGTCTACCTCCTCGGGTTCGGCGCTAGCCACCGAGACGGCTAAGGCTACCTTCCTGACCACATCGTACAGTTCCTCCCTCCGTAAGGGAGAAAGCACCTTAGAGTCGTCCAGTCCCGGTACGGAAGTCCAGGCCGGAAGCACGACAGCGCACGCCACCACAGGTCCAGCCAAGGGTCCCCTCCCGGCCTCGTCCACGCCCGCGACCAACAGCCCCTCCTCCCAGAACTTCGCATCGTAGTCCAACATCAACCCTTCACGACCCCTATCGGGCGGGTGCGAGCCACCTTCCTGCTGAGTCCTGTCCTGTGCACCACGTCAACCACGGCCCCCACGTCCTTATAGGCGTCCGGCATCTCCTCGGCGAGGCTCGCCCACCCCCTTGCTCTGACCACTATCCCCTTGCCCTCGAGCTCCGTCCTCAGGTCCCTCCTCTTGGCCTGCTTTTTGGCCTTGGCCCTGCTCATGACCCTCCCAGCCCCGTGACAGGTCGACCCGAACGTCTCCTCCATGGCCTTCCGGGTCCCGACGAGCACGTAGGACTCCGTGCCCATGTCCCCTGGAACCAGGACCGGCTGTCCTACTTCCCTGTACGCCCTGGGGATCTCGGGATGTCCGGGTGGAAAGGCCCTGGTGGCGCCTTTACGGTGCACGCAGAGTACCCGCTCCTGGCCGTCCACCACATGCTTCTCTATCTTAGCTATGTTGTGGGCCACATCGTACACGAGCCTGAGGCCCAGGTCCGAAGGCGATATGCCCCATGCCTTCTGCCAAGCTTTCCTTACTAAGTCCATTATTATTTGTCTATTAGCGAATGCATAGTTCGCGGCACACCTCATGGCCCCGAGGTAGTCTTGACCCTCCTTGGAGTTCACGGGCGCGCATGCAAGCTGCCTGTCCGGAAGGTCTATGCCGTACTTCTGCACGGCCTTCTGCATGACCTGCAGATAGTCGTCGCAGACTTGGTGTCCGAATCCCCTCGAACCCGAATGGACCCATACCACTACCTGTCCCTTCCAGAGGCCCAAGGCATCGGCCAGGGCGGGGTTGTACACCTCCTCCACCACCCCTATCTCCAAGAAGTGGTTCCCCGAGCCCAGGGTCCCGGCCTGATCGAGGCCCCTCTCTATCGCCCTCTTGCTCACAGCATCCGGGTCGGCCCCGTCCATCCTCCCATTCTCCTCTATATGCTCCAGGTCCTCGAGTGCCCCGAACCCCTGCTCCAGGGCCCACTCCGCGCCCTTCACCATAAGCTCCCTAAGCTCCCTTGTCGAGAGCTTCCTTATGGCTCCGGACGATCCCACGCCGCTGGGGATGCTGTGGTAGAGGAGGTCCACCAGCTCTTCGAGCCTTTCCTTAACATCCTCGTAGGAGAGGTTCGTGACAGCGAGCCTTATCCCACAGTTGATGTCGAACCCCACCCCACCAGGGGATATCACCCCGTCCTTAAGGGAGTCGGTCGCCGCAACCCCACCTATCGGGAAACCGTACCCGTAATGTATGTCCGGCATGGCCAAAGAGTACTTCACTATCCCAGGGAGGTGGGCCACGTTCGCCACCTGCTTAGGACTTTCGTCCCCCTTGAGGGCCTCCATGAGCTTCTCACTGCTGTATATCCTCCCCGGCACCTTCATCCTGCCGGTCTTGGGTATCTCCCATACGTAGTCCTCAACTTTCTTCAGCTCTATGGACACGTCTTTCACCTCCTTAGCGTTAGTGGTCCTACCAGTTTCAACTACGGCAAGAATATTTCCTCTACCTTACACCTCAAGTAGAGCCCGGGCGGTTAGATGGTCAAAGCCTTCATCTCACCCTCCCATCAGATACTTCCTGAAGAACTCTACGGACCTGTTCCCTCCCCATCGATGTCCGCCGTCGAACAGGTCGAGCTCGAGCCTTTCGGGGCATCCCGCGGCCCTGTATATCCTCTCCACCTTCCTATAACACGACATGGCGTCGTCCAGACGGAAGCATTCGTCCCTGGTGCCTATCTCCACCAAGAGGGGCCCGGGAGCTATCAGGCCCTGAAGGTCGGGAAGGTCGACGAGCGAGAACAATCCGGGCGTTATTTGGGATCCGCAGGTGTTCAAGTCCCTGAAGCCGAACCTTGAGAACATGTCGGAGTAGCATATGACATCCGTTGCCCTTATCCTCTCGTCCGCCAAGGTCATCCAAACTGACATCGTTCCACCGAAGCTCAGGCCCATGACCCCGAGCCTATCTCCGTCCACGAAGGGAAGGCTCGTGACGTAGTCTATCGCGGCCTTGCCGTGGTGCACGTCCAGCCCCAACACCGTCATGCCCAACATGGTCGCTAAGAGGTAGTACAGGTTACACCAATCCCTGTTCCCCGCTGACTTTCCAGGGTTGGGCTTGTGGGCCTCGTTCCTCTCCCCGAATCCCATCCAATCTATGGAGAACGTGATGAACCCCTCCTGCGCCATCTTGAGGCCGTAGTCGTAGTTAAGCTCCCTCGTGTGTGCCACGATGTCGGCCGTAGACCTGTTCCCCATCACCGACTCCTTCCCGTACGGCCCGTGGCCGTGACAGCAGAGTATAGCTGGCTTAGGGTCCTCCGGAGTAGCGTCGGGAGGACGGTTTATGAGCAACGCCGCCGAAAGTCCCTCCTGGACATCTATCAGCACCCTACGCATGATCACCCCTTCCGCCTCCCACTCCGCCACCACCTCAGGGTTGAGGGGTACCTTCTCCGGCATGGGGCCCAAAGTGCTCAGGACTTCTGGAAGGGCCCTTCCCTTCCACTCCTTCCACTCCTCCTCAGTCCCCCCTTCAAATGCATACTTAGGCTTGTGCCTCTCGGCCATCTCTAAGAACATAAGCCAGGGGCTCAGGTTCCTTCCCATCTTCCCTCCTATCTGACGAGCAACAACCTGTAAGCGAAATACCTCCCCATGTCTCACACGTCGAACACAACCTCAGCCTTCCATCCCTCGGGCATGCGGAGGACGGAGAGGTTATGGTACGTGACGGCCTTTATCTCCATCCCAGGTATGTGCCTTTCCGGGTCCAGCTCCTCCCCCTTGCACAGGGCGGATATGTGCCCTTCGTCTATCTCCTTCACCTTGAACTCACAGAGGACCTCCCTCCTCACCTCGTAAAGGTAAAGGAGCTCCCTCAGCCAGCACATCAACAGGTCCTCCCATCCCTCGGCCTCGACCTCGACTTCTACCTCGACCTCCGGTCTCACATCCTCTAAGTTCTCCAGGAGAAGGTCGAAGAGAGCGTATCCCACGTTGGCGAAGAGCTCCTCGAGGGTCCTTCCGAAGGCCCTTATACCCACATCCGCTGTTATCCCCTCCAAAAGCTCGTACCTCACCATCCCTCCTCCCCTATGAGCGGGACGAACACGCACGAGGTCAACGCCTCCTCGGAGAACGTGTCCCTCCGCCTCCTTATTCTATATAGAACTTGGTGAAACTCCGAACCTACGGGTATCACCAGCCTTCCGCCGTCGGCGAGCTGAGCCTTCAAAGGACCCGGGACCTTGGGGGCACCCGCTGTGACTATTATAGCGTCGAAGGGGGCCTCCTCCGGCCAACCTAAGGTTCCGTTACCGACCTTTATATGTACGTTTGTATATTCCTCGAGCTTCCTCTCGGCCTCCTGGGCCAGCTGGGGTATGCGCTCTATGGAGTAAACCTCCCGTGCCAGCTCTGCCAATATGGCCGTCTGGTATCCCGAACCCGTCCCTACCTCCAGAACCTTCTCGTCTCCCTTAAGCTCAAGGGCCTCGGTCATAAGTGCCACCATGTACGGCTGGGATATGGTCTGTCCCTTACCTATGGATAGGGGATGGTCCTCGTACGCCTCGTCCGCGAGGTCCGGCGGCACGAAGACGTGTCTGGGCACCTTCCTCATCGCCTCCAGGACCCTTTCATCCTTCACCCCCCTGGCCCTTATCTGCCTCTCGACCATCCTGAGGCGGAGGGATCCGTAGTCTTCGTTCATCTTAACCTTCCGTACCTGTCGCACGCTCTGAAGAAGGCGAAGACGTTCTCCACCGGGACTTCGGGCTCTAAGACGTGCGTGGGCGCAAGCATCAGCCTCCCGTCGTATCCTAGGGCCTCAACCCTCTCCTTCACCGTCCTCTCCATATCATCAGGAGTGCCGAACGGGAAGGTGGTCTGAGTGCCGACCGTTCCGTCCAACACGAGCCTCCTCCCGTACCTCCGCTTGACCCAGAGGAGGTCCATACACTCTGGCTGGACGGGGTTCAGGATCTCGACCCCTATGTCCACGAGCTCGTCAAGGACGGCCGAGACGTCTCCGTCGCTGTGGTACCAAATCATTATGTCGGGCTTTATCCTCTTGGCGGCCCCGTATATCCTCGCCCATCTAGGTTTTATGAACCTCCTCCAAAGCTCGGGAGAAAATATCATCCCGTGCTGGTGCGCTATGTCGTCCCCGGTGTAGAGGAGGTCCGCCCCGGCCCTGGCCACCGCCTCGGCCCTCCTGACGTTCCTCCTGGTGAGCCTCTCTAATATGCTCTCGGCGAAGTCCGGCCTCAGGACCATGTCCTCCAAGAACTGCTCCAACCCCCTTATCTGCCACGCCTCCTCGTACAGGTGGGTCACCGATCCCGCAACTATCCTCCCCTCCCCTTGGGCCCTCCGTGCCTCCTCCACCATACCCTCCTCGGACCAACCCTCGTTCTCGTCTATGGGGAACGACTCTATCTCCTTCAAGGTCGCCGCGTTACGGAGGGGGGAGATTATGTGGGTGAAGTGGTAGTAGTTCCCGGGGACCCTCGCCACCCCCATCTCGTTTACGACGCTCTTGTCCTCAAGTTCAGGATAGTAGGCACTGTAGTCCGGGAGGGGAAGGTCCGGAGGGCGCCTGAGGCTTATGTGGAAGAAGCTGTCCATGTCGAAGAACCTCTCGAGGTCCTCCGTACCTGCGGCCTCCTCCACCCTCCTCCTGAGGTCTGGGGTGAAGTCCGCCCTCCTCGGGACCCTGTCGGGAAGCTCCCCCTCCTTTATGGCTAAGAACCTCTCCCTGCTGGTCATCGGGCCCTCCCTTCGGCTATGGTCACCATCCCTCGTCCTCGTAGGGCACGGGTTGAGGCTGACCCGTGTGGGCGGCCTTCTCGCAGAGTTCCAATACTGCTATCACCCTCCTCGCGGATTCGGGGGTCACGGCCAAGGGGTCGCCGGAGAGGAGGTGGTCCGCCACGTTCATGTAATAAGCGTGCCAATCGCTCTCCATAAAGGGCACCTCGGATTCCTCCTTGTATCCCTCGGCGAAGGATACTACCTTGACCGTCTCGGTCCCCGGCTCCACGAGTATCCCTCCCAGATTTCCCAATATCCTCCACTTGGGCTTCCCCACCGCCGCTATGGACGACTGCTGATATTCGGCGTACCTTCCCCCCTGGAACCTTATTATCGCCTGTATGTGATCCTCGTTCGTCACATCGTGCCAGGCGAGCTTCTGGAGGAACCCATATACGCTCTCCATCTTCCCGGGCATCAGGTTCAGTATCCAATCCACGAAGTGGGCACCCCAATCGTATATCGCCCCTCCGGATATCGGCTTGTGGCTCCTCCACCAGTACCCGGGATGGCCGTACCCTCCACCGTACCCCTCTACGTGGAATACCTCCCCTATGAGGCCATCGGCTATGACCTTCTTTATCGTCAGGAAGTCACCGTCCCACCTCCTATTATGGAAGACGGAGAGCATGACCCCCTGTTTCCTTGCGGCCTCTATGACCTTGGTGGCCTCGTCTACGGTCACGGTGAAGGGCTTCTCGCATATTACGTGCTTACCTCCTTCTATGAGGGTCAGTGCGACCTCAGCGTGCGTGTTGTGAGGGGTGACCACAACCCCGAGGTCTATCGAATCGCTGCGGGCCATCCTCCCCACGTCCTTGAAGAGCTTAACACCGGGCTGCTCCTCCTTGGCTACTTTGAGCCTCTCCTCGTCCATATCGCACACGGCCGTCAGCTCGAGCCCCGGAGTCCTCCCTATGAGGTCCGCATGGTACTTGCCCATGTTGAAGGCCCCCCCGTACCCCACTACCCCGATCCTTACGGGTTTCCCTTCCTCCTCGCCCGTGACCCACCTCGCACCCCTCCACACCAGCCTCTGGAAGTTGGGGTGGCGAAACGTCCTCTCGTCGTGGCCTATGGCTATGTAGAACACCCTCCCCTTCCCGTACTGCCTCACGTAGGCCAAGGGAAGCCTCCGGAACTGCCAAGTTCCCTCGGCCACGACTTGAAAGTCGGCCTTCTGCTCCAGGAAGTAGAACTCGTCCTCCACCCAGAAGTCCCTCGTCCTCCTCGTCACCTCGTGCTCGCCCGTTATGCGCACCTGGAAGCGGGCGATGGGCCCGTGTCCTGCGAACTTGCTCCCCAACATCTCGGTGTACCTTCCCTCCTCGGCCACGGAGGCGCAGTGTATCCCCACGAGCCCCCCACCCCTCTCCACGAACTCGCAGACCCCCTTCTCCTGCTGAGGGGTGAGCCTCACCACCTCGGCGTAGATTATGACCAGGTCGTACCCCTCCAACCTCCTGAGCGCACCCTTGTCCTCGGTAAGCTCCACCTGGACCCCCCTCTTCCCGAGGTAGTCACGTAGGACCTCACGCCCTTGGGGCGGATGGTACTCTCCTCCAAGCAGCATCAACGCCTTCTTCATGTCCCCTCCCGTTTTTGGCCGTTGTAATGTAAATGTACATCATATACAACCTGAAAACAAGCAGAATTGTGGTCCTTGCGAGCGTGGTGGTTCTTGTTTATCTTTCCTCCGGAGACGTCCCTTCCGAGGAGGTGTTATGGCGAAGAAGAGGGTGTACGCCGTCGTGGACGGGATAGTTCAGGGGGTAGGGTTCAGGTTCTTCGTGCAGGACTTGGCCTACAGGTACGGCCTATCTGGTTACGTGAGGAACAGACCTGACGGGAAGGTCGAGCTCGAGGCTGAGGGGGACGAGGGCCTCCTGATGGAGTTCCTCAAGGAGGTAAGGGTAGGCCCGAGGACGGCCCATGTGACGGGGATGGAGGTGGTGTGGAAACCTTACGAGGGCAAATATAGCGGCTTTCGGATCAGACTTTGACATGGACGAGGTCAGGCCGTGTAGTCCACATGGAACATCAGATGAAGTATTCCTCTCCTGCCGGTTGTTTCCCCCTGAACCTACCCGGGCTCAGGGGGAAGATGTCGAGCTCGGTGCTTCCTGAGAGCATCAGCTCCGCCAGGACCCTCCCCACGGCGGGCGCATGCATGAAGCCGTGTCCGCTGAACCCACAGGCTAGGTAGAACCCCTCAAGTTCCGACGGGCCCAGGATGGCGTTCTTGTCCGGCGTGTCCAGATGAAGTCCCGCCCGTCCTCCCCTTATACCGAGGTCGGCCACGAAGGGGATCCTCCGGCATGCCGCCTCAGCCAGGGGACCTGCGAGGAAGTCCCAGTCCACGGTTGTGTCGAATCCCTCGGGCTCTTCAGGGTTCCTCATCCCAAAGATTATACATGGCCCCTCCCTCCTGAACCAGAACCCGTTGCCGAAGTCCACCACCATGGGGAAGGGATCGGGGGAGGAGAAGACAGGTTCGGTTGAAAAGATGTGGCGTCTCGAGGGACGGACCGGCAGGTCCAATCCCGCCATCTTGGCCACGGCACCTGCCCAAGGCCCTGCGGCGTTCACGACCACGGGTGCGTGGAGCTCTCCATCATCCGTGACGACCCCTGCGACCCTGTCCCCCTCCACCTTTATCCCCCCCACCTCCGTCCCCTGGAGTATCTTCACGCCGAGCCTTCTGGCGGCCTCCGCAAGGCCCTGCACCACCGAATGTGGGTCCGCATATCCGTCCGACGGACAATATGTCGCCCCTAGTACATCCTCGATGTTGAGCCCTGTGACGAGCCTTTTGGCCTCCTCGGGAGAGAGGATGTCGACCTCCACCCCGAGGCTTCTCTGGAGTTCCACGTTCCTGCGGAACGCTTCGAGCTGTCCTTCGTCCGTAGCCAAAATTAAATACCCGTGCTGGCGTAGTTCGGGGTCACGTCCGGTCTCCTCTTCGAGGTGCTTAAGGAAGTTCAAGCTTTCTATAGAAAGCCTTATGTTTATCTCCGACGAGAACTGCTGCCTTATCCCTCCCGCGCACACCCCCGTCGAGCCCGAGCCTACGGTGTCCCTCTCCAATACTATCACATCCCTGCACCCGAGCTTCGCCAGATGGTAGGCTACGCTGCATCCCACGATGCCGGCTCCCACGACCAGGACGTCGGCCACCATCGTCCCTCCTGGGGTTCAGTATAGCTTGTACCACTCCTTTGACGCCTCATCCTGTCGGACGTATCCTGGGCTACATCGGGCCTTTCACAGTTACTTTGTCCCTGCCCCACACGTACCTGCCGTTCCCACAGGCCTTAGGAAGCAGGTGTCGTTGTGTCCCACGAGCACGAACCTTCCTCCTTTGTAGGCGAAGGTGGTTATCCCACAAGTATCTATCTTTATCTTCCAAAAGTGGGAGTTGTCGAGCCCTAGAAGGGCGCATATCAGGACCTTGTTCACTACGCGGTGGGAGACCAGAACTACGGCCCCTTCACGGTCTCCGTACCTCCTGACCACCCTCTCCACGAACCCGATGGCCCTCTTCCTGAGGTCGCCCAGGCTCTCTCCCCCCGGCATCCTGACCAAGTGAGGAGCTTTCAGCCATACTTCATACAGTTCCTTATACTTTTCCCTGACAGTCCCGTGCAACAAGCCCTGCCATTCCCCATAGTCGAGGTCTACGAGCTCCTCCACCCTGAGCCCATGATGTTTCGCAACCTCCTCCGCCGTCCCCAGCGCCCTCCTGAGGGGACTGGAGTACACGGCGATTATGTCCTCATCCGAAAGGTGTTCCCCCAAAAGCTCGGCCTGTTTCAGCCCCCTTTCGTTCAGGGGTATATCTATCCTACCCCTGAACACCTTCTCCACGTTCCAGGCGGTCTCCCCGTGCCTTACGAGCAGGATCCTGCTCATAGCTCCCTCCTGCGGGCCACTCTCGGGCGTTCCAAAGCTCCGAGAGGCCGAGGTTACGGATGTTCTCCTCCTACGGAAGACACAGATCTTCGATGCGCTCCAGCCATCCTTGGAGCACGTACCCAAGCTCACGGCGAAGGGACGAAAACTTTGGCGAATCTATTTGGAACCTCCAACCCCATAAGGCCGAGGAGGGTAGGGGCGAAATCCACGGTGTTTATGAGCGCATCGCACCTGTGTCCCGAAGGGACCCTTCCCTTCCACCTGATTATAATTCGATGGCCACCTCCGTCTGCCCGACGGGCTCGTAACCCTTCAGCTCTAGGGGAAGGTCGTTGGCCACGGCCCTGTGCGAGAGGGATACCTTCCGGTGAGCATGGTCGCCCTGCTCGGGGTGCAGACAGGGCAGTTGGCGCAGGCGTTCACGAAGAGGGTCCCCTCCGAGGCTATCCTGTCCATGTTCGGGGTCAGGACCTGGGGGTTTCCCGCACATGCCATGTCCATTCCCCGCATCTGATCGGCGAAGACGAAAAGCAGGTTAGGAGGCCTTCGCATCTTCCCTCCCTTCGGACAGCGTGCATCACGATCATCCCTCAGGGAGCATGGCCCTTAGGTTCCCCGCCGCCTTTAGGATGTCCCCTCTCCTGTCCATCTGCCCAGAGTGCATCTCGACCGTGAGGTAACCTTCATATCCTACATCTTTGAGGGCCTTAAGGTAAGCTGAATAGTCCACGAGCCCCTCTCCTGCGGGCACATCGTGGAGCTCCTCGTGCTCCGTGCTCCCCAGGAACGATATGTCCTTTGCGTGGGTATGCACTATGTTTTTACCTAAGGCCCTTACCCCTTCCACGGGATCGCGGCCGGCCCATACTATGTTCGCAGGATCGTAGTTGACCTTAAGGCTCTCAGAGCCCACCTTCCGTGCCAGTTCCATCCACATATCGTGATCCCTTATGAAGCAGGGCCCAGAGGGCTCTATCGCCAGCACGGCCCCGAGCTTCTCCGCGTACTCGCATATCCTTGAAACTGTCTCCACGGTGTACTTCCAGGCGTCCTCGTCCGGTAGCCCCTCGGGCTTGGCCTTGGTCTCCGCCGTAACTATCCCGGGGCCGAGCTCGACCGAAAGTTTCAGGAACTCCCTGAAGGACCTAACTGACTCCTCCGAGACCTTTGGGTCCACAAGGTTCGGCCCCCCTCCTATTGCCGTTATCTCCAAGCCCAAATCTTGAGTCATCTTAAGAAGTTCCCTCTCGGAGAGGCCCTCCCTGTCCATCTTTTGCTTCCATATCTGGAAGCCGCTGAAGCCGTGCTCAGCTATCCATAGGAGGTTCTCCATTATGCTGCCCTTAAGGTCCTTCTCACAAACGCCTATCTTCATATGCACCTCCTTCATCCAAGAACCCGGATATCCCGACGATATACCATCTATGCTTCCTTAGCTTCGAGCTTCCCCCTCGTGGGGACGAACGTGGCAGCCACGAGGGCGACGGCGGATACGAACGCTCCCGCCAGGAAAGTGACCGAGTATCCGAACCTTCCCCAGAGGTATCCCCCCACTAAGGGGAGGGGAACGGCCATGATGTGGTTGGCGGTAAGCCCCAAGGAGAGCGACGGGAGCAAGTGCTCCCTCGGGGCTATCTTACCGAGGTATGTGGTACGGGCGATGTTTGTACCCAGGCACGCGCTGTCCAGACAGTAGAGGGCAAAGAGCACGGGCTTTGAATGGACGAATGCGTAGCCCGTAAAGACGAATATGGGCACGACCGTGCCTACAAGGAGCATGGCCCTCTCCCCGAACCGGTCGGTGAAGCGACCTATTAGTGGTTGGGTGAAGATGTTTATGGCCTGGCTTACGGCTATGAGCACGGCTATCTCCCTGGCCGTGGCGCGGTGGACCTCGACGAGGGCGAAGAGGGCGAAGGTTATGAATATCTGCCTCCTGCTCCCGTCCAGCATCGTGAGGAGGTAGAAGAGCGAGTACCTCCT
>DTYS01000034.1 GCA_012961755.1 Candidatus Latescibacterota bacterium | reverse complement strand
CATAGAGCCCGTCTGGTCCCCGGACGGGAAGAAGATAGCCTTCGTAAGCGACAGGTACAGCACGGCTCAGCAGGGGAACGACGACATATTCGTCATGAACGCCGACGGCACCCGCATAGTCCGCCTCACGGAGGACCCCGGGTACGACTTCGCCCCACAATGGTCACCCGACGGGAAGTACATACTCTTCACCTCGAGCAGGTACGGGGGGCAGGAGATATTCATCATGAAGGCGGATGGGTCCTGTAAGATGCGCCTCACCGTGACCGAGGGCATCTACGAGTGGACCCCGGTCTGGTCCCCGGACGGGCTGGGGATGGCGTTCGCGAAGGGTAAGGGGGACGACTACGATATCTATATAATGGACAGGGGGGGGCGGGAGGTCCTGAAGGTCTTGGACGACCCTTACGAGAACCGAGACCCGAGCTGGAGGCCGTACTAACCTAAGGAGGACGTTATGTCCATCCTGGACCTGTTCTGGATATTTGTGATGTTCGCGGCCGTGGTCCCTCTGATCCGACAGAGGATGTTGGAGGCGAGCCGTATAAAGGCCATACAGCGATTGGAACATAAGCGCAAGAGCCGCGTCATAGCACTTATACACCGTCAGGAGACCATGCACCTTCTGGGCTTTCCCCTCATGCGCTACATAGACATCCAGGATGCGGAGGAGGTCATAAGGGCCATAAGGATGACGGATAAAAATATGCCCATAGACCTCGTCCTCCACACCCCTGGGGGCCTGGTATTGGCCGCGGAGCAGATAGCTTACGCTCTATCGAGACATCCTGCCAAAGTCACGGTCTTCGTGCCGCACCACGCTATGTCGGGGGGGACCCTTATAGCCCTGGCTGCCGACGAGATAGTTATGGACCCGGACGCGGTCCTTGGACCGGTGGACCCACAGCTGGGGAACTATCCTGCCGTCTCCCTCCTTAAGGTCCTCCAGGAGAAGGACAGGGAGCACATAGATGACCAGACCCTGATAATGGCAGATGTGGGGAGGAAGGCTATAGAGCAGGTGAGGAGGTGCGTGCGCAAGATCTTGGAGCCAAAGATGGGGCCCGAGAAGGCAGAGGAGATAGCTCGGGTCCTTACGGAAGGAAGGTGGACCCACGACCACCCCATAACGTACGAGGAGGCCAAGGAACTCGGACTTCCGGTCTCCGACAGGATGCCTTCCGAGATATATCACCTCATGAGCCTCTACCCCCAGCCCGTGCGCAGGACACCGTCGGTGGAATACATCCCGGTCCCGTACCGGGGTCGCACGCCGGGGGAGGGGACGGCTAAGGTAAGTTGAGGAGGTGATGGACCGTGAAGACGCTGCTGGTGTGGCTCGGAGCGTTCCTGGTGCTCGCCTGCGGAGGAGGTGGTACCTCCTCCAGGCTCCCCGAGGACGGAAGGGTGTTCGTGCGCAACGACACTCCCCAATCCGGGTACCCCTACCCGGTCAGCGTGGAGTACCTCCACCCGGGTGAGACCGGACCGGAGCCCGTGGAGGTCACCGTGGAGCCCGGGGAGACCGAGGAGGTGACTAAGGACGTACTGAAGGGCGGGACCAAGGTTACCTTCACCATAATAGGCCATACCCCCAGGCAGCAGCCGAGGGCGGAGGTCGAGGTGACCATAGATGGGAGCATAACGATCGTGGTCACCAGGGTCTACAGCCCAGCCGCGTACGATAACCCGAGGGTGGACTATTACATAACCGGAGCTCCAGGGTGAGGTAGATCCGAGCCCGCCCCACGGGGCGGGCTCGGATTCGTTAGGGGAGGACATATGCGAGGAAGCCTGACGAGTAAGATATTGGAGGAACATATATTGGAAGGAAAGCTCTCCCCCGGGGAGGAGGTGCTCTTAAGGGTGGACCAGGTCCTTACTCAGGATGCGACCGGGACCATGGCGTGGCTCCAGTTCGAGGCGATAGGCGTTCCTAAGGTCCGTGTGCCCTTGGTGGTTTCGTACGTGGACCACAATACACTCCAGGCCGACTTCCGAAACCCGGACGACCACCTCTTCTTGAGGACCGCTGCGGCCAAGTACGGGGCCATCTTCTCCCCGCCCGGCAACGGCATATGCCATCAGCTTCACCTGGAAAGGTTCGCATCCCCGGGGACCGTACTTTTGGGCTCGGACAGCCACACTCCGACGGCCGGAGGGGTGGGTGCCTTGGCGATAGGTGTGGGAGGGAGCGATGTGGCGATCACAATGGCTGGGATGCCTTACGGGCTCAAGGTGCCCGAGGTGATGCGGGTCTACCTGACCGGGAGACTCAGACGACCCTGGGTCATGGCCATGGACGTGGTTCTCGAGCTCCTGAGGAGGCTCACGGTGAAGGGGGGCGTGGGGAAGGTATTGGAGTACTGCGGTCCGGGGGTCTCGGACCTGAGCGTCACGGAGAGGGCTACCATAGCCAACATGGGGGCGGAGCTCGGGGCCACGACATCGGTCTTCCCGAGCGATGAACGTACGAGGGCGTTTCTGGAGGCTCAGGGTAGGGGGGAAGTATGGAGGCCCCTGGAGGCGGAGGAGGACGCGGAGTACTCCGACGAGGTTCGCATAGACCTCGGAGAACTCCAGCCCCTCGTGGCTCTACCACACAGCCCGGACGATGTGGTCCCGGTGGATGAATTGGAGGGCTTAAGGATAGACCAAGTAGCCATAGGAAGTTGCACAAACTCCTCCTATCAGAACCTGAAGGCGGTGGCAGCGGTGCTCAGGGGGAGGAGGGTGGGATGCGACTTGGCTATAAACCCCGGCTCGAGGCAGGTCCTTTACATGTTGGCCAGGGAGGGGGACCTGGCGGACATAATATCCTCCGGGGCGAGGCTCTTGGAGCCTGCCTGTGGACCGTGTATAGGGATGGGATACGCGCCTCCCTCCGGAGGGATCTCCCTGCGCTCCTACAACAGGAACTTCAGGGGGAGGTGCGGGACACCTTCGGCGGAGGTATACCTCGCAAGTCCCCTGACCTGCGCGGTGTCGGCCTTGAGGGGAGCGCTCACGGACCCCAGGGGAAGAGGGATGGTCCTGAACTGGCCCGAGGAACCGAGGAAGTTTCCTTCAGATGTCGTTATCTTCCTTCCTCCTTCGGAGGACCCCGAATCCGTGAAAGTTATAAGGGGGCCTAACGTACAGCCCGTTCCCTTGGGGAAACCCTTGGAGGGAGCGATCCGTGGGGAGGTACTCCTGAAGCTCGGGGATGACATCTCCACCGACGATATACTCCCCGCAGGGGCTCAAGTGCTTCCCTTGAGGTCGAACGTCCCGGAGATATCCAAGTTCACCTTCTCGAGGATCGACCCATCGTTCCCTGGAAGGGCGAAGGAGGCTGGGGGGTTCGTCGTGGCCGGTAAGAACTACGGTCAGGGTTCATCCAGGGAGCACGCCGCGATAGCCCCGATGTTCTTAGGTGTGCGGGCGGTGATCGCTAAGTCCTTCGCGAGGATACACCGTTCCAACCTCATCAACTGGGGTATATTACCTCTGGAGTTTGAAAGGGATGAGGACTACGAGGCCGTAGGGCAGGGAGACGTCCTGGAACTGAGGGACGTGTTGAAGGGGATAGAAGAAGGGCGGATCCAGGGGACCCTTGCGGACGGGAGGCATCTTTGGCTCAGGGCCCGGCTGACCGAAAGGGAGAGAGGGCTTCTGAGGGCGGGGGGACTCTTAGCCTATGCGAAGGAGAAGCTAACGTGATCCGAACACTTCCCTGACCGAGGCCTCGGCCAGGACGTCCAAGGAATCCACGCAGGGCAGGGGAGGTTCCCATCTGGAGAGCAGGAGGGAGAGCTCGGTGCACCCCACCACGAGGGCTTCGGCCCCGGCATCCTTCAGTTCTTCTGCAGCCTCCTCGAGAGGACCCAACGCTTCCTCGTGCCTTCCGGCCTTCACGGCCCTGATGGCCCACATAAGGGCCTCCTGATGCGAGGGAGAGGGTTCTAAGGCCTCCATCCCTACCCTAAGGAAGGCCTTCCTGTACAGACCGATCCGTACGGTTCCGGTCGTGGCTAAAAGTCCGACACGTCCGACCTCTGGGAGGGTACGGACGGCCCTCACGACCTCCTCCACTACGTCCAAAACACGGACCGGGACTTCCCTCCTCAGGTCCTCCAGGAAGGCGTGGGCCGTGTTGCATGGGATGGCCAATACCTCGGCCCCGAGCTCGACCAGACGCCGGGCCATCCTGCACAGCACCTCCACCACCTCGTCCCTCCTGCCGGAGAGTATCGCCTCGGTCCTGTCGGGGACCGATGGGTCCATGTCCATAACTATGTGGATGTGGTCCTGATCCTTCCTGGCAGGGGTCTTCTCGACAACCTTGGTCAGGAACGCTACCGTCGCCTCGGGACCCATCCCTCCCAAGACCCCTAGGACCTTCATCTTACAGTATCGCAGAGGATGTGACGAGGTTCCTGTACCTCAGGCTCACCTGAGGAAGGGGCTCCGCAGACTCCTCGAGCTCCTCTATGGCACTTCTCCTTCCGGATGCGTACTCCTCTATCCTCGCCCTTACCTCCTCCAGCCTCATGATCAGTCCGCCGTACCTTACCGTCAGAACTTCGAACCCGAAGGGCTTGTTCTGGGATAGCCAGATCCTCCTGTGGGACTCCCAGAGCTTCCTCACCTCCTCCTGGAGGGTCGGAATGTCGGATTTAGCTATCGACTGGAGCGCCGCCCTGTCCCTCTGCGCGTAGGCTGCCGCTATCCTTCCCCTCAGCAGGACCTTATCGGCAAGTACCTTCGCCGCCAGGGCTATGTGTTCCGTGTCCCCAGCGTCCCAACCTTTCTTATGCCTGGATATCTCCTGCGCGAGCGCTCTATAATGGGCCGCCACCTGCCCAAGGGACACTTCCTTCGACTCCATGTACCTTGCGAACATGCCCAACAGGGGATCGTCCCAGAGGAACGCCTTGGCGGAGCCGACGTCAGTTCCGACAGGGTACTCGACGTCCGAGGCCCTTATGTGCGCCACGTAGTCCCCACCGCACACCGCCCTGAACCTCGGGACCAGCACCTTGGTCTCCCCCCCGCCCCCGTAGGCGAGCTCAGCCGCCCACATGAGCCCCGCCAGGGCGGAGTCCCTCTCGCACTCGGCCCCGTCGTCCCCCCACAGGGTGAAGAAGACCTCCTCTACCCCCTCGTCCTTGCAGGCCGAGAGGCAGGGGGCCACCGTGGCGGTCGTGATGGTGTGGTCGTACCAGAGTTTGTTCCAAGTCCATATTCCGGAGGCCATTATGGGTGTCCCACCGAGCCTCCGATGTCTCCTTATCCATTCCCTGTAGAATTCCTCGTCCCTGTGGTAGTAATCCCAATAGACGAGCTGGACCCCTTTGGGGATCTTCGCTACCACGTCCTCCGGGATCACGGACCTCGGGTCGTAGTAGTCCCCGGCCTCGGATCCCATGCGGAAGTACATGTCGCTCCATATCATAGGTCTCAAGCCGAGCCTTTCGCATATCTTCAGGACCTCGGAGAGATGCTCGTTGAATATCTCGAAGTTCCTCCTGTACCCGAAGGTATCGAGGTACCTTCCCCTACCTAAGTCGTGTGCCTCGTCCATACCTACGTGTATCCGGTCGGTGCGGAAAGGCTCGGAGGCCGCGCTTATCATCCTCTCCAAAAGTTCGTAGGTCCTTCCGCCGGCCAGGAGCACGCTCGATGTGTCCTTAACGTCCCTGTACGCCGGCCAACGGAGGATCTGCTCCAGGTGTCCTAGAGTCTGGATACAGGGTATAACCTCTATACCGAACTTGCCCGCGTACGAGTCCACCTCCTTCAGCTCTTCCTGGGAGTACCTGCCCCTCAGGTATCCGAAGAAGGGCTCTTCGGGTACCTCGTAGGTATCCTCCATGTAGAGCATCATCATATCGTACCCCATAAGTGCCATCTTCCTGAGCCACCTCTTAAGATGCTCCACGGAGGGGACAGCGTTCCTGGAACAGTCCAACATTATCCCCAAGGTCCTGAAGGGAACCTCTTCTACGAATGGGACGGGAACATCCTCGGCTAAGAGCCTTCCTACCGCCCTGAAGGCCCTGGCCGGTCCGTCGCAGAGCACGAGCATTCCCCCATCCTCGGGTACGACCTCTAACGAACCTTCCCTATCCCATCTTTTAAACCTCACCTTCTCGGCGTCCTCCCGCGGTCCCTCCGAGATGGGATATTCCTCCTCCAAGGCCCTGAGACCCTCTACAAATTCGTCCGGAACTTCCTTGGTCTCCCAGCATAGGCGCATGGTGACCTCCTTTATCTGGACCCTCTCAGCTCAGAAAACCCCGAACCCAGGAAATAAAGTCCTACGGCCATCAGAAAGACCCCACATACGCAAAGGATCGCACGGTGAACCCTCCGGCCTAAGACCTGGGTCCCCGAAGAGCCCGCGGCGGAGAGGAAGCTCAGCCATACATAGTCCGTGAGCACATGGCTTACGTAGAAGGCACTGAGCCCGATCAGCCCGTACCTCAGGAACCTGCCCACATAAGTCATCCCTACGGTGGCCCACCATACGAGCCAGAAGGGGTTGGAGACGCTGAGTAGGACCCCTGCGGGGATGGGGGCGATCCCCATCTTCGTTCCCCTCAGCTCCATGTTCTCCCGTAAGGCGTCCCTGAACAACCCGCAGCCCATCCACACGAGGAAACCCCCGCCGAAGAGGGAGACTAAGTTCGTCACCTCCTCCCGCACGACCTCCCTAAGGCCCAGGACCAGGCCCACGATGAGGCAAAGTTCCAGGAGGGCGTGGCCCGTGCACAAAAGGGGCCCCGCGCGGAACCCCGACCTCGCCCCACCTGCGAAGGCCATCGCCGAAAGTGGACCTGGGGAAAGCACCCCCGACAGGCTCACGAAGGTCCATGAGAGCACGAGGGCGGGCAAGCTCATCCCGGCCCCTCCCCCTCCGACAGCCTCCTTAATATGTCCCAGAAGGCTCCCCTGTAGCCCTTCCCTATCGCTCGGACTAAGATCTGGTTGTCGTTGTAGTTGTAGTTCCTCCCCAGGTCCTCCGGGGAGGGGAAGAAGAACCTCCTGTCCCCACCCACCACCTCGGCCAGGTACCTTGCGGGGTCCTTCCCCAGGTTCTCCGAAAGGTAAAAGACCGGCAGGAGCCAGTCGGGATTTCCAACCACCTTCCCCTTAAGGTTCGGGTTCTTGGGCGTAAAGCCCTCCTGGTAGACTATATCCGCTAAGATGGTCCCGGGATATAACCTCACTCCGAGAGCCACCCCGACCCTGTCCGGTGCGAACCTCCTCATCCGCTCCACGGTCGTCCTCAAGCTTTCCTCGGTCTCCCCGGGTCCGCCCAGGAGCAGGTCGCACATACAAACTATCCCGTATTTCTTGCAGAGCCTTACGGCCCTCTCAACCTCCTCCGGTCCGAAGTCCCTGCCGAGTTTCTCCAACATACCCTCGTCCGCATGGTCCGCTCCGAAGTCAACTCCCACGCATCCTGCCCTCCTCATAAGGGACGCAAGTTCGTCGGTGAAGGGACGGGGGGGGCATAGGCGTACCACCTTATCTTCTTCCCCAGGCCCCTGCGCACGAACTCCTCGCAAACCTCTAAGGCATGGTGCTCCGGCATGTTGAACTCAGAGTCGCAGGTGTGGAAGTGCGTAACCCCCATGCTCAGGAGGCGCTCTACCTCATCGGCCACGTCCTCGGGGGGACGGAGACGGACCTTCCTCCCCTTGGAGACCGGGTCCAGGCAATATATGCAATTCCTGTCGCACCCCCTCTTGGACTCGAACCCGGCCATCCCCCCCTCCCGGAAGTACCTGAGGTTGTCTATCGCTCCCCTGTAGCTAAGGGTCCTTTCACTTAAGTCTATGTACCGGACAGGATTCCGTGCGAACCCATCGCCGGCCCTACGGATCAGGCCCGATACTTCCGACGCGTTCCCTTCCCCCCGTAGGGACTTCAAAAGCTGGGGGAGTGCCTCCTCCCCCTCCCCCACTATCCCGAAGTCGGCGTCTAAATAGCGCAGCACGGCCTCCGGCATAGCTGAGAACCCTACCCCTCCCAAGATGAGGGGAGCATCCGTACTGCGCCTTATCTCGTCCGTTATCTCCTTTACTCTATCTAAGACGAAGTCTCCACTGAGGTAATAACAATCGTCCGTGTTACGGACCGTGACCCCTACGGCTGTGGGGGAGTTGAGGGAGAAGTACCGGCTCACCTCGGCCCGCGGGTCCTCGGAGAAGGCCAGGTCCAGTATATCGTATCCTATGCCCTCCTCGTCGAGGCTTTGGGCTATGTATTCTAAAGCAAGCGGGGCCACCACGGGCCGCATACGGTTAGGGTTGACCAGGAGGACCTTCATAGGCATTGTGAACAGGCCTTTAAGAGTATAACCATTTCCTCATCGCTTGTCAAGGTCGATGGAAGTTTTCAAATCGCAATTGCAAAATCGGGACGAAAAGGTTATCTTTAGACCTTGGAGGTGTATATGCTCCCGCGGGAGGGGTCCAGGACATCGGATGGCTTATGGCCCGCGTCGTCGAAGGTGGGTTAAGGAGGGAGAAGGGCCTGACCGGGACTGGATATGGGAGACCTACCGAAGCTGGTGGAGAGGGTCGTACTACGGAGGGGATTCGTACCTTCAGGTCTGGCTGAACTTAGCTTCCGGTGTTATACCTGGACGGATATGCGAGCTTCCGGAACCCCTCAGGTGGGAGGAGGGCGAGTGAGGACGGCGACTCTGGATGAGCTGAGGAGGGGAGAGTTTACTGGCCCTCACTACTACGATGAGCTCGACGAGATCATATCCCTCTATCAGGACGGGGGGCGCCTGGATGCACATATACTCGTCCTCCATGTACCTGGCCTACATGCTCTCGTCAGGTACGTTCAGGGATTTCGTACTCCCCATCCTAGAGGGGCATTGTAGGGGGAAGTTGCTGGTCCTGGGGGGCGTGTACCCCGGATAACTTGAGGGCCTTATGGAGGCCATCCGGCCGGAAGGGGTGCTGGTCTCCTTCCGGGTAGAAGACCTCGGAGCCGCCCGGGAGGTGGAGAGGAGGTTCGGACGCTGGGCCGGAGGTTAAAAGTTCTTGCAAAATTCTCGGTAAAGGAGTACTTTGTCCCTCTGGGAGGCGAGTATGGTCCTGGCCGCTCATCAGCCCCATTACCTTCCGTGGCTTGGATACTTCGACAAGATGGACAGGGCGGAGGTCTTCGTCCTGCTGGACACCGTCCAGTACGAAAAGAACGGGTGGCAGAACAGGAACAAGATAAAGACCTCCAATGGATGGCAGTGGCTTACAGTACCTGTGACCTACAGGTTCCCGGCGAAGATATACGAGGTTAGGATAGACAACAAGGGTAGGTGGGGGAAGAGACATTGGCAGGCCCTCGTCACCAACTACAGCAGAGCACCCTATTTCGACACCTACGCTCGATTCTTCGAGCAGACGTACCGGGATACCTGGGACATGCTCGTGGAGGTGAACCTCCATATTCTAAGGTTCCTCAAGGATGCCCTGGGGATAAGGACGGAACTTAAGCTCGCCTCCGAGATGGAGCCCACGAGGGAGGACCCCAACGGCCGCCTCATAGACCTCTGCCTCCGGGTGGGAGCGGACACGTACCTGGCGGGCGCGGGGGGGAAGGATTACATGGACCTGGAGGCCTTCGGGAGGGAGGGGATAAGGGTCGTATTCCAGGAGTACGAACATCCGGTCTATCCGCAACTTTACGGAGATTTCGTGCCGAACCTCTCGGTCGTGGACCTCCTGTTCAACTGTGGGCCGGAGAGCCTCTCAATAATCAGGAGCGGGAGGAGATGATGGAATTTATCCCCCATTCCCGCCCCACCCTCGGGGAAGAGGAGGCCGAGGCCGCTTTCAAGGTGGTGCTATCAGGGCAGATATCGCAGGGGCCGCAGGTTGCGGAGTTCGAGAGGGAACTTGCGGCCTATGTGGGCGTCGGATATGGCGTCGCTGTAAGCTCTGGGACCGCGGCCTTGGCGCTCGCCCTCAGGGCGTTGGGGGTCGGGGAGGGGGACGAGGTGGCCGTCCCGAGCTATGCCTGCGCAGCCTTGGTCCATGCGGTGCGCTTCGTGGGGGCCTCCCCCCTGTTGGTGGACGTGGACCCTGACACCGGCAACTTGGACCCCGAGGACCTCGGACGCAGGCTCGTAGGGAGGACGAAGGCGATAGTCCTCGTGCACATGTTCGGCTTCCCCGCTCGGGTGGAGGAGGTAGGACGATTCGGGGTCCCGATATTGGAGGACTGTGCCATGGCCTTAGGGGCGAGGTACAGGGGAGGGCAGGTCGGAAGCTTCGGGAGGGCCTCCGCCTTCTCCTTCTACGCCACGAAGATGTTGGCCACGGGGGAGGGTGGTATGGTGCTCACCGACGACCCGGACCTGGCCGAGGCCGTGAGGGACTTCAGGGAGTACGATATGAAGGAGGACACCCAACCGAGGTTCAACTTTAAGATGACCGACATCCAGGCGGCCTTGGGCAGGGTCCAGCTCGGTAAGTTGGACGCCTTCGTGGAGAGGAGGAAAAGGGTGGCCTCCATCTACGACGTGGCCTTCCGGGACCTGGAGGCCGAGCTTCCTCCCAAGGTGGAGGATGCCGAGCCCTCCTACTATAGGTACGTCCTTCGGGTCAGCTCCGACGCGGGGGAGGTAATAAAGGCCTTGAAAACCAAGGGAATAGATGCAGCAAGGCCGGTCTTCAGGCCTATCCATAGGTACCTGGGCCTTCCTCCGGAGGACTTCGCCGGGACCGAGGATATGTATAGGAGGGCAGTTTCCATCCCCATATACCCTTCGCTCGGGGATGGGGAGGTGGAGAGGGTGATAGAAGGGGTGAGGGCCGTCCTGGGTGATGGAGGTTCTTAGGTGTATAGTCGTTGGATCTGGGCCATAGTGGCCCTTAACTTCGGACTTCACCTTGTAGGGATATCCCAACCCTTAGTGGACTCCCAGAACTGGAGGCAGGCTGATACCGCCGCTATAGCCAGAAACTTCTACGGGGAGGGCATGGACATCCTGTACCCTAAGGTGGACTGGAGGGGTAGGACGGAGGGATACGTCGAAAGCGAGTTCCCTCTGTATCCCTGGCTTGT
This sequence comes from Candidatus Latescibacterota bacterium, assembly GCA_012961755.1. Taxonomy (GTDB): domain Bacteria; phylum Latescibacterota; class 4484-107; order B68-G9; family B68-G9; genus B68-G9. The sequence continues at coordinate 2,945 of DTYS01000034.1, read as the reverse complement.
GGCCCTCCTCTACAAACTTTCCGGAGGGGTATGGGAGGGATGGGGGAGGCTCCTCTCCGGTCTATTCTCCGCCCTAACCGTCGTTCCTCTCTTCCTGCTGGGCTCGGAGCTTTACGGCAGGATGGCCGGGCTGTTCTCGGCCCTCATCTTCACCTTATCCCCCTTGGAGACCTTCTACGGGAGGGCCTTCATGCCCGAGGCCATGATGTTGTTCTTCTCCGTATTAGGGATCCTTGGGTTCCTGAGGTGGATCGAAGGGGGAAGCTGGGGATGGTTAGTCTGCTCGGCCCTCTCCACATCGCTCGCTATCTTAATTAAGCTTCCAGCCCTTTACCTGGGCGTCCCCCTCCTATTCCTGTCCTACGTCAAGTTCGGGAGGCGTACCTGGACCTCACCCAAGCTCTGGCTCTTCGCCCTCCTCGTGCTCGTCCCTCCACTCCTTTGGTACGTACACGCTCATAGGCTCTTCCTTACGACCCACCTCACCTTCGGGGTCCTTCCCCCCTACGGATATTCCAAGTTCGGGACGCTCGGGCTCCGGTTCGACCCGGAGTTCTACGCGACCTTGACCGAGAGGTTCTTCGGGGTGTTGTTGACACCCTTAGGAGGGGTCCTTGCGATCGTGGGACTGCTCCTTACCGAGTCGTCCGACCTCCAGCGTCTTCCTAAGTGGTGGCTCCTGGCCCTGGGGACATACGTACTTGTGGCGGCCGAGGGCAACAGAGCTTTGGATTACTATCAGTTACCCCTGCTCCCACCATGTGCGATCTCGGCCGGCAGGGCCGTGGAGGGGCTCTTAAGGCGGGACCTCCTCGAGGGCACGGCCCTGAAAGGTAAAGTCGGGCTGACAGGGGTTCTGCTCTTCAGCGTCATGGGGTTTATGAGCTACGCGTATTCTCACCCCCTCTATACGGCCGGCTTCTATCACGATTACTTCCGTGCGGGGTACGAGATAGGAAGGGAGGTCCAACGCCGCACCCCTCAGGACGCCCTCGTGGCTACGATAGACCTGGATGAGAACAGGAGGGCCCCTTACAGGGCGCAGAACCCGGTGCTCCTGTACTACAGCTCAAGGAAGGGATGGCATATGACGCCGGAGGAGGCCACGCCCGAAAGGGTGGAGGAGCTGAGGAGGATGGGGGCGAGGTACCTCATAGCCCCCATAGGCGAACTGCTCCGGCGTCCTAAGCTTTGGAGGCACCTTAAGGAGAGGTACCCTCTTCTGGCCAGGAACGAGCAGTTCATGGTCGTCCAACTCTTCAGGTAGGGGGGGAGATGGAGGAGTTCGGGAGGCTCGTCGAGGTCGTGGCACGCCTCAGGAGGGAATGTCCCTGGGACAGGGAGCAGACCCACGAGAGCATAAGGCCTTACCTCATAGAGGAGGCCTACGAGGTTGCGGAGGCCGTAGAAAGCGGCGACGACGGAGAACTCAAGGAGGAGCTCGGGGACCTCCTGCTCCAGGTCGTGTTCCATGCGAGGATGGCCGAGGAGAGGGGGGCGTTCTCGGTGGGGGACGTAGTGAAGGGCCTGGTGGAGAAGCTCGTAAGGAGGCATCCCCACGTCTTCGGGGAGGTCGAGGTCAAGGATGCTGGGGAGGTCCTCCAGAGGTGGGAGGAGATAAAGAGGGGGGAGGGGAGGGGGTCCCTCTTGGACGGCGTCCCCAGGAGCCTCCCCTCCCTACTCAGGGCCAGGAGGGTGCAGGAGAAGGCTTCTAAGGTCGGGTTCGACTGGGAGAAGGCAGGGGGAGCCCTTGAGAAGTTGGAGGAGGAGCTCGGAGAGCTCAAGGACGCGATGAGGTCGGGGGACCGGGGGAGGGCCGAGGAGGAGCTCGGGGACCTCCTCCTCTCCGTCGTGAACGTATCGAGGTTCCTGGGCCTGGACCCGGAGTGGGCCCTCCACAAGGCCGTCGACAAGTTCGTAGCAAGGTTCAAGAGGGTAGAGGAGGAGCTGGCCAAGAGGGGCAAGGACCCCAGGGAGACCACCTTGGAGGAGATGGACGGGATATGGGAAGAGACGAAGGTAGGAGTCAGAACGGGCCTGACCTACCGAGATGCCGGGGTAGATATAGATGCCGCCGAGCGCACGAAGCGAAGGATAAGGGACCTGGTGAGGTCGACCTTCGGCCCCGAAGTACTCTCAGATATGGGACTTTTCGGAGGACTCTTCATGCCGGAGCTCGGGGGATATGAGGAGCCCGTCTTGGTCGCCAGCACGGACGGAGTAGGGACCAAGCTCAAGGTCGCATTTCTAGCCGACAGGCACGACACCGTGGGCGTGGACCTCGTGCACCACTGTGCGAACGACATAGTGGTCCAGGGGGCAAGGCCCCTCTTCTTCCTGGATTACCTGGCCATGGGGGAGCACAGGGAGGAAGTTGCGGTGGCGGTGGTGGAGGGGGTTGCGAGGGGGTGCAGGGACGTCGGGTGCGCGCTCTTGGGAGGGGAGATGGCGGAACTTCCGGAGTTCTACGGGTCCGGCGAGTACGACCTTGCTGGGACCATAGTCGGAATCGTGGACAGGAAGAAGATCTTGGACGGGAGCAAGGTTCGGCCTGGGGACGTGCTTCTGGGACTCGCCTCCGACGGCCTCCATACGAACGGATACTCTCTGGCGAGGAAGGTGTTCTTCGAGGTGGCGGGGTGGGGCGTGGACAGGTACGTCCCGGAGTTGGGGTGCACGTTGGGGGAGGAGCTCCTCAGGCCGCATCGTTCGTACGTCCAACCTCTGCTGAAGCTCACGGACGAGGTGGACGTCCACGCCCTTGCGCACATAACCGGAGGCGGGATTCCGGGGAACCTGGCCAGGGTCATGCCCGATGGGTGCTCTGCCGAAGTAAGGCTTCGGTCGTGGGAGGTTCCCCCTGTCTTCCGCATGATACAGGACATCGGGAAGGTCGAGGAAGGCGAAATGTTGAGGACCTTCAACATGGGGATCGGGATGGTCGT
>DTYS01000033.1 GCA_012961755.1 Candidatus Latescibacterota bacterium | reverse complement strand
TCTGGAATTTAGAGGCGTTCGTGAGGGCTCATATGTTCTGGGTGCTCCTTATAGCAGCCCTGGTGGGGGTGATACCGGAGTCCGGACCTCACCTCATCTTCACCATGATGTTCGCCAAGGGGTTGATACCGTTCTCGGTGCTCTTAACAGGTTCTATAGTGCAGGACGGTCACGGGATGTTGCCCCTGTTGGCCTACACTTTCAGGGATTCCATGATTGTGAAACTATTCAACTTAGTAATCGGACTGAGTATCGGCTTGATCCTCTATAAGACGGGACTATAATATAGCCAGGAGGGAAGGATGATCGACGAGGAAAGGGCCAGGAGAGCGCTGGAGGGTGTGAGACATCCCGAATCGGGCAGGAGCATAATAGAACTTGGGATGGTGAAGGATATAAGTGTAGAAGGTGGAAAGGTGAGGTTCACGCTCGCCCTTCCCTTCCTGGACGTTCCTGTAAGGGACCAGCTTGTAAGGGATGCGAAGAAGGCAGTGGAGGACCTCGAAGGGGTTGAGGGTGTGGAGGTAGATGTGAGGGAGATGACCCAGAGGGAGAGGGCTTACTTCTTCTCGGCGCAGGAGGGAGCGACGCCCGAAGGCAGGGCCAACGACATAAGGCATGTGGTGGCAGTCATGAGTGGGAAGGGAGGGGTGGGGAAGTCCTTAGTTTCGGGGCTGTTGGCCTTGGCCCTTAGGGAGAGAGGGTTCGGTGTGGGGCTGTTGGACGCCGACATAACCGGACCAAGCATACCGAAGATGTTCTTCAGGAGGCCCAAACGTCCCCAAGGCTCCCACGATGGGATACTTCCCGTGGAAAGCGAGAAGGGGATAAAGATAATGTCCATAAACCTTCTGCTCGAGAGGGAGGATGAGGCCGTCATATGGAGGGGGCCGCTTATAAGCTCGGCCATAAAGCAATTCTGGAGGGATGTGCTCTGGGGGAAACTGGACTACCTTATCGTGGACCTGCCACCTGGGACTTCGGACGCATCGCTCACCGTCATGCAGGCCGTACCCCTAAGTGGAGTGGTGCTTGTAACATCACCACAGGAGCTTGCGGGGATGGTGGTGAGGAAGGCTGCCAGGATGGCACAGAGGATGGGTACGCCCATGCTCGGACTTGTGGAGAACATGAGTTACGCGATATGTCCGAAATGCGGGGCTGAGATAGACGTCTTCGGCCCGAGCAGGGCGGGGGAGATCGCTAAGCTTTTCGGAATACCCCTTTTAGGTAGGATCCCCTTGGACCCCAAGATATCCGAGCTTTGCGACGGCGGGAGGATAGAGGAATATCCCTTAGAAAGGTCTGCCCCGATAGCGGAGGCTCTGGTGAAGAGGGTGTCGGATTAGATGAGGGCCCTACACGACATAGGAAGCGCGTTGAGGTCACGGGGATTCAGGGTGACCCCTCAAAGGCGTGTTATATATGAGCTTTTGGAGGAGCACGGGGGACACATAAGTGCTGATGAGCTATACAGCCTCGCCAGGATGAGGCAGCTCAGGGTCAGCCTCTCTACGGTGTACAGGGCTTTGGACCTCTTCCAGAAGCTCGGCCTCGTGAGGGCCTTTCGGGTAAGGGACCAGCAGCTCTACGAGGTCACGAAGGAGGAGGAACATCATCATTTGGTCTGCCTCGGGTGCGGGAAGGTCGTAGAGTTCAGGTGCGAACATTGTGAGGAGCTTTTCAAGGTCTTAGCGAAGCGGTACGACTTCCAGGTGACGGGCAGTAGGGTCCAGCTTCTCGGGTACTGCGCCGGGTGCAGGGGAGGGGACGAAGAGGGATAAAAGTATGCCAGACCGCCATAGTCAAGGTGCCGCTTGCCTCAGGTCTTAACGAGGAGGTAGGGATGTTCCATGTGGACAGGAATAAGTGTCTCGGATGCGGAATCTGCGTGCAGAGGTGTCCCGTAGGGGCGATAACTTTGGTGGAGGGGAAGGCGGTCATAGACCAGGACAAGTGTACAGGATGTGGAGCCTGCGTCCAGATCTGTCCCGGGAAGGCCATATCAGAGGTGGGAGTCCCAAAGAGGGCTCCGGTCGGGACCGGCTCCCGGCTCGTCCCAGCTTTGAGCTCGACCCTGGCACTTCTGGGCAGACTGACGGCTCCCTACCTAATGGACGTCTCGACGGGACGTAGGGGGAGAAGGGGCAGGGGCTTCAGGAGGAGGAAGCGGTGGGGGAGGTCTCCCTGGAGCTGAGGTGATGGAGGCAGGATGAGTCCGTCGGGAATATGCCGAGAGGGGACCGGGGAAGGCAGGGTGGCTTCGGAGCGGGACTTGGCGGCCCAACTGTGGGCCACCGTGGGTGTCCCATGTTACGCTCTGACCTGCTCCAAGTGCGGAGCTAGGATGACGAGAGGGTAGGATGGACCCTGGGGAAAGGGTCGCGCTCGCGTCGGTGGGGGTGAACGCAGGGCTTTCGCTGACCAAGCTTGGTCTGTCCTTCATGTCCGGTAGCCTTGCCCTGGCGGCGGACGCCCTGCACTCCTTCACCGACGTGGTCCTTAGCGGTATGGGTGGGACAGAGGATATCCCGGAGGAAGTCCCGCTCGTTTCGGGAGGTGGGGAGCTCCGCAAGGTTCCGATGACCCTGGTGGGCGTGGCTCTGACCGTAGCTGTAACCTACGCCTTCTCGAGGTATGAGCTCAGGGAGGAGGATCTCCGAGCCTCGTGGCGGACGCACAGCACGTGCGGACCGATATGTTCTCATCCTTGGCGATATTAGTAGGCATTTCAGGGAGCGCGTTCGGGCTCCCCTTGGACCGTCTTATACATTACGAACCTATAAGGAAGGAGGTCCTAAGGTACGCCTTCCCCACAGAGGACAAGGAGGGGAGGCTCTCGGAGCACTTCGGGAAGGCCCCGTACTTCGTGCTGGTCACGGTAAGGGCCTCGGACGGGGAGGTGCTGGACAGGCAGGTCTTCCCCAATGAGTTCTTGGATGTCCC
>DTYS01000032.1 GCA_012961755.1 Candidatus Latescibacterota bacterium | reverse complement strand
GCAAGGATGTGCACATACATATCCCCGAGGGGGCGATCCCCAAGGACGGCCCCTCGGCGGGTATAACCATGGCCACTGCCTTGGTCTCGACCCTCACGGGAAGGCCGGTGAGGAGGAACGTGGCCATGACCGGAGAGGTGACGTTGAGGGGCTACGTCCTGCCGGTGGGAGGGCTCAACGAAAAGATCCTGGCGGCCAAGAGGGCCGGGGTGAGGAGGGTCGTGCTTCCCAAGAGGAACGAACCTCAGGTGAAGGAGATGCCCTCGGAACTCAAGAAAAGCATAGAATTTGTGTTCGTGGAGCACATGGATGAGGTCCTCGAGGCTGCCCTCTCGGACGGAAGGGAGGGGACGTGAGGAAGGTAAGCATGGTCAGGAGGGAGGGGATATACTCCTGCTTCCCGGACCTGGTGGGGTGCGAGGACGAACTCATCTGCGTCTACAGACAGAGCGACTCCCACGGAGCGAGGTACTTCTCCCACATAGCTCTGATATACAGCCGCGACCTGGGCGAGACCTGGGGGGAGGAACTCGTGCTCGTCCGGAGCTTCGGGAAGGGCGACCTCCTCTTCAAGTGGAACTGTCCCAGGATAGGGAGGCTTTCGGACGGGAGGTTCTGGGTCCTGTGCGACGGGTACCCCCAGCCACCCGGCGAGGAGGACCACGGCCGCTCGAGGACGTTCCTCTGGTGGAGCGAGGACGGAAGGTCCTGGGATGGGCCCCACGAAACCCCGGTTACGGGCATAGTCCCCGACAAGCTCGTGGAGGTTCCCTCCGGAACGTGGCTTCTGGCCGCACACCTTATGAGCCCCCGTACAGGTAAGCTCATGCAGACCGTCTGGAGGTCGGAGGACGGTGGGAACACCTGGGATGGACCGATAACAGTCTGCGAGGACCCGAGGTACAACTCCTGCGAGGCAAGCATCCTCCCCCTTCCGGACGGTACGCTGGTCTGCTACATGAGGGAGAACTCCGGAATGGGATGGCCGGGGCTCAAATGTATAAGTCACGACGAAGGAAGGACGTGGGAGGGGCCGTACCTCACCCTCATCCCGGGATGTCACAGGCCGGTCTCGGGGCTCCTTCCCGACGGAAGGGTGCTCGTGACATATAGGTGGTACCTCGGGGGGAGGTCCCCGAACCGCCACTTCTACGCATACCTCGAACCTGCTTCGAGCGCACTGGCCACCGAGCTTTCCGAACAGGAAGGGACCGTACGCGAGGTGGACTACGACCGAAGTCCTGCACCCGATACCGGCTATTCGGGGTGGGCCGTGCTCCCTGACGGTAGGATCTTCTGCGTGAACTACATAGTGGACGATTGGCCCTCGGCCCAGATAAGGGGATACTGGCTGGAGGAGGATTTCCTGGATGGAGTTCAAATATGCCTTCGGCCCCGTGCCGTCGAGGAGGCTAGGCCGCTCGCTCGGGGTGAACGTAGTTCCGTTTAAGACTTGTAATTATTCATGTGTCTACTGTCAGCTTGGCCGCACGACCTGCATGACTAACGAGAGGGCAGACTTCTTCCCCCCCGAGGATATACTCTCCGAGGTGAGGGAGGCCCTCTCGCTGAACACCGAACTTGACTACCTAACGTTCACGGGGGAAGGGGAGCCCACGCTCTGCAGGAGCCTCGGGTGGTTGATCTCCCGCTCCAAGGAGATCTCCCCAGTCCCTGTGGCCGTGCTCACGAACGGCTCCCTGCTCTACAGGGAGGACGTGAGGGAGGAGCTTAAGCTTGCGGATCTCGTCATGCCGTCCTTGGACGCCGGGGACCGGGAGACCTTCAGGAAAGTCAACCGTCCCCACCGTGGACTCAGGATAGAGGCCATAATAGACGGAATGGCGGAGTTCAAAAAGGAGTTCGGAGGGAAGCTTTGGGTCGAGGTCATGCTGGTCTCGGACGTGAACGATTCGGAGGAATCCCTCACGGCTATAAGGGAATCGTTGGACAGGATAAGGCCCGATAGAACCTTCATAAACCTTCCGGTGCGCCCACCCGCCGAGCCCTGGGTGGACGTCCCGAGCGAGGATGCCTTGGTAAGGGCGCAGGTGCTGCTCGGGGCCGAGCTCCTACCTCACGAGGAGGAGGGGGGGTTCGGGACCGAGGGATTCCCGAGCCCGATGGAGGCCATACTCTACATAATAAGGAGGCATCCTATGAGGGAGAGGCACATATTGGAGACCCTCTCCCCCCTATCCCATGACGAGGTCTCCGAGGGGCTCGATTCCCTCGTAAGGAGCGGACGGGTCAAGAGGATAAAGTACAAGGGCCAGACGTTCTATGCATATGTAGAAGGCAGGTACGGCAGGTGAACTCGCTCGGGTCCTCCCGATGGAGGGAG
>DTYS01000031.1 GCA_012961755.1 Candidatus Latescibacterota bacterium | reverse complement strand
TTACCGAGGGTGAGGTGGACTGGGATGCGGTTATGGAGGCCATGAAGGCCGTAGGCTACGACGGCTGGGCCTTCGTGGAGCTTCCCCTTCCCGAGAAAGGTCTCGAAGGTTTCTTAAGGGATACTTACCGGAAAGCCTCCGAAATAGTCAGGTCGAGCTATGCTTAGAAAGGGTATCAGGGTCGGAAGGGCGGAGATAGGGGTGTCCACGAACTCTCCTTCTCTGCTCGGGGAGGAAAGGTTCTTCTGGTTGAACACCAATTTCCGCTCCGTGGAGTTCCTCCCATACAGCGGGGACCTGGACGGCTTCGTGGAGATCTGGGACCGGCCGAATGAGGAGGCGGGGCTGGAGGTGCGGGGGAGGGTCCTGAGGCTCGAAGGGGACTTCGCCGCCTGGGAGGAGGAAGCCGAGGACAGGCGGTACACCCTCTTCGGGAACTTGGGGATCTTCTCCCCCTGGGCGCTGCGGATCATGGAGGAGGCGCACTCGGTTCACACCCTCCATGCCTGCGGCCTCTACCGGGACGGGGAGCTTACGATAGTGCTCGGAGGGCCGGGGGCCGGAAAGACGGTTTTTCTCCTGTGCGGAATAGAAGAGGGATGGAGGGTGTTCTCCACGGAATTCCTCCACTTCTGTGCGGGGGACCGGGTAAAGTTTTTCAAGGGGTCCCTAAGGGACCCGGTGCGCGCCGAGACGCTTCTCCGCTTCCCGAAGGCTACGAAGCTCCTAAAGGTGAAGGACATCGGGGAAGAGGCAGGAGGGAAGATGGTCGTGGACTTCTCCCCCTTCAGCGTCCCGGAGGACGTCCTGGCCGGTCCGGAGGTGAGGGTGATCTTCTCCCATGTGGAGGAGCGGAGGGAACGGATCGTGCGGGAGGAGATGAAAAAGGCCGAGGCCATAGAGCGGCTGCTCTTCCAGAACGCCTCCGAAAAGCTGGGTAAGGGGGGACTGCTCTACAGGTCCTTTCCCTTTCCCGGCTTCGACAACTTCCGATTGGCCAAGAGGCGACACGAGGATATAAAGCGCTTCCTCGGAAAAGCCTCGCTGAAGGAATGCGTGTATTTCGTAGCAGGGATAGATGACGTCCGGACTTTACTCTGAGAGCATAAAGAAAGGAGGTAATTGTGAAGGCATGGGAAGGATGCATCGCTTCGCCGGTGGCCGAAAGGAGCGAAAAGCCCCGTAATATCGGTCTGACCATGGTCATAGATAAAGGTCTCGGTTTGAGCGCCACCAGGGACCTAGTGGATGTTGCCTCCCCTTACGCAGACATTGTGAAGTTCACGTTTGGAACTTCCGCCTTCTACGACAAGGAATTCTGCCGGGAGAAGATCCGGATACTTCGGGACGCTGGAATATGGGTCATGCCCGGCGGGACCTTCTTGGAGGTGGCGGTGTGGCAGGGAAGGTACTTCGAGTACCTCAAACGGGCTAAGGAACTGGGCTTCGATACCATAGAGGTCTCCGACGGAACCATAGATATGGACCTCGGGACCAGGGAGGAAGTCATAAAGAGGGCCAGAGACGAAGGGTTCACAGTGATATCCGAGGTGGGCAAGAAGGACCCCTCCGAAGCCCTCCCGATGGAGACGCTCTGCCGGCTGGTGGAAAGGGACGTAGAGTGGGGGACGTTCAAGGTCATAGTGGAGGCCCGGGAGGCGGGCAGGGGGATAGGGATATACGACAAGGAGGGCAAGGTGAAGGAGGGGGAGGTGGATCGGATCGTCTCCCTGATCGGAGACCCGAACGTGCTGATATGGGAGGCGCCTCTCAAGGCCCAACAGCAGTATCTCATCCTCAGGTTTGGGGCGAACGTCAACTTAGGGAACGTCCCGCCTGAGGACATCCTTGCCTTAGAGGCTTTAAGGCAGGGGTTAAGGGGAGACACCTTGAAAAAAGCTTACAGGGAAGGGAGGTAAAGTGGTCTGGGTGAGTTGGCTGTTGATGGCCGCCGTGGCCTACATGGCGGGGTACATCTCCAACCTGGTGGTGATAGGGGGGAGTCACCCCTTAGAGGCGATCATGGTGGGGGTCCTCATAGGGGCCGCTCTGCGGAACTTCGGCCTGATCCCAGCAGGGTTGAAGGAAGGCCTCAAGAAATTCGAGGTCCCTCTCCTCTGGGGCGTGGTCATGTTAGGGGCGGGTTTTACGCCCGAGATAGCCAAGGCCGAGCCGATCAGTCTGGTCATCATATTCGTCACCATGAGCGTGGGGTTCTGGTTCATATACCTCTTGGGAAGGGCTGGGAAGCTCCCGGACAAGCTCAGCTCCCTCCTTTCGGTGGGCACGACCATATGTGGGGGCTCGGCCATAGCGATAACCGGTCCCCTGATCAAGGCCAAGGAGGAAGAGGTAAGTTATGCGGTCACCACTGTCACCATGATGGGCTTCCTCGCCCTCCTGATCTACCCTCACATAGGTAAGCTTATAGATATGTCTCAGACGGCCTTCGGGATCTGGGCGGGCACGGCCATCCACAACACGCCCCTCGTAATCGGCGCGGGATACATGTACGGCGACCACGCAGGCCAGGTGGCCACCATGGTCAAGCTAACCCGCAACATCTTCATGATACCCGTGGCGCTCCTGATCTCCCTGTGGTACGGGAGGAGGAAGGCCATAGAAAAGAGGATGGGGAAGAAGGAGGTCTTGAAGGCCTTTCCCTGGTTCCTCTTCGGGTATTTCGTCATGGCTCTGTTTAGGAACTTGCGTTTCTTCACCCCCGCCTGGGTGGTGAACTTCGTGAAGCTGGGCAAGTTCCTCGTGGCCGTAGGGATGGCTGGTATAGGGATGAACACGGACCTTCGGAACCTTAAGAACTTAGGAATGAGGCCCTTGGTCGTGGGTTCCTTGGCTGCCGTGGTCGTGGCCCTGATCAGCCTTTCCCTTATCGGGGTCTTTTCGGGGGAGATCCACACACCCGATGGAATGGTGCCGTAGGGACGGGGACGAGGTCCTCCTGGGGGTTCCGTACGGGGAGGGGATGCTCTCGCTTCCCCTCCCCATTCGAGGAAAGCTCCACCTGTTGCTCCCCGAAGATGGGTCGAGGGCGGAGGCCAGTGGAGCCCTGATGGAGGCCGTAGAACACCCCCTGGATACCCCTCCCCTGAGGGAGGTCATAGGGGGGAGGAAGGAAGTCGCCATAATAGTGGACGACGACACCCGTCCCCCCTATGCAAGGACCCTCCTGCCCCCCCTTCTGAACTTCCTGAGGGAAAACGGGGTGAGGAAGGCTAAGGTTATCGTCGCCTTAGGATTGCATAGACCCTTGGACGAGGAGAGGAAGCGGGCGGTCTTCGGGGACCTTCCTTCCTGGGTCGAGGTATGTAACCACGACCCTTACAGCGACCTTTCCACGGTGGGGAAAGTAGGGGGCCGTAGGCTTCTCATAAACCGGCATTTCCTCTCGGCCCCCCTGAAGGTGGTTATAGGAGACGTGGAACTCCACCAGATCTTCGGGTACGGCGGAGGGGCGAAGAGCTTGGTCCCGGGACTTTCGGACGTTGAGACCATCACGTGGGTCCATTCCCTCCTGACGCATCCGATGGCCCGTCCTGGCGTCCTCGAAGGTAACCCGGTCCAGGAGTTCCTGGAGGAGGTGTACGCTAAGGTCAGGGTGGATTTCTCGGTCCAGGTCGTGTTGAACATGAGGGGGGAGGTCCTGTGCACCAACGCGGGATCCCTCAGGAGGGCCTTTCTAAGAGGGGTGGAGGTGGTGGACAGATTGTACAAGGTGAAGGTAGAGGAACCCTTCGACGTCCTCATCGTCTCGGTCGGGGGACATCCCAGGGATGTGGACCTCTACCAAGCACAGAAAGCGATCAACATGACCCGTGCCGGCCTGAAGGAAGGTGGGAAGCTGATCCTGTTCTCCCGATGCGGGGATGGAATAGGACCTGAGGGGTTCGCCAAGTGGCTGAAGAAGGGCTTGGGGAAGGAAGGGGTGGAGAGGATGGTGGAGGAGAGGTTCGAGATGGGGCTGCACAAGCTCTACCTTTTTGCTAAGGGGGCGAAGGACATAGATGTCTACCTATACTCCTCCATACATCCGGACCTCGTCAGAAAGGCGTTCCTCAAACCCTTGGAGGATCCGAGGGAAGTTGCCGAGCTTGTGGAAGATGGAAGGATAGGCTTCGTGCCCTTCGGCACGGTGATGCTTTTGGAGCGATACTGAGCCCTGGATATCTTTGATTTTCAGTAGTTAAAGCATAAAAAGTTCCTCTTTATCTCCGGCGCCGGATTTCATTGCGAACCGACATTCCCTATCACGGCCAAGCGGCTGAAGACCCTTTTCCTCTCCATTTCCCCATCAGCCTCCTGGAAGGTTTAGGATAAGTTTACCACAAATCCATAGTTAGAGCAATTTG
>DTYS01000030.1 GCA_012961755.1 Candidatus Latescibacterota bacterium | reverse complement strand
GGGCAGCCTCCACAGCCTCCTCCACCGCATCCCGCACCTCGGCCTCATCGCCGATCTTCTCGTTGCACCCCCACAGCTCCAGCAGGTAGTGCCGACCAAGGACCCTCATGGCACACCTCCTTGTTTGGATGTTTCCTATTTACAGCATACCGGCTCACCTCCGTAGGGAAGCTGTGTTCACCAGTACACGCACGCCACGAGGGCACAGCCCGTCCTCTCCACCCGGTGTTCGGCCGAAAGTGCCCAAAGCTTCGTTAACCTTAGGTCTCTCACCTTGAACGCTTCCCTTACCATTACCCTCGCCAGTTCCTCAGCATCCGATCCCCTGACGGCCTTCGCCTCCATGACGACTCCGAAACCTTCGGGCCCTATCCCCACCGCCAAGGCCGCCGCCACCGTATCCCCGGGAACCTTCCCTATGTGTGCCACACATACGACCGGCACGAAGGCTCCCTTCGGGAACTTCGGAAGGGACTCCTCCCGATGACATCCGGGGGGTATTATGCTGCTGACCTTGATCAGGTTGAGATCTCCTATCCCCGCATCTAAGAGGGCGTTGTCGAATGCGTTGAGTTCCGTCCATCCTTCAGCCGTCCCCCTCACAAGACAGAAACGTTCCGCCCCGAACACATCACCTCCTTACGCTGTAGCCATCTCTTCGTCCTCTATTATCTCCCCCTCGATAGGTGAGTTGTCCAAGGGGGTCTCCTTAGTCCTTTCTATCCTGAACCAGCAAGACCTGTACCATATGCCCTTAGGTTCGGACTTCACCGGAAGGTACTTCCACGCCCTCATCTCCCTCTCATATCCCCAGCTTAAGTAGGAGTTAAAGTTGTGTATTATGTCCGTTATGGCCAGCCCGAAGTCTTCGACTAATGACCTCTCGAGCTCCCTCCACTTCCGAAGGGAGGATTCCGCCCTTGTAAGCCCGAAGTATCCGGCCCCGCCTATGCCTTTAAGTCCGACTATCCCCCTTCCTATAAAAGCCTTTAAAGCAGGAAGGCTCTCGCTGGGGTCTGTCAAAAAGACATGGAACCTCCCGACCAGGTCCCCGGGAAGAGGATCCCTGAAGTCGGCCTTCCTCGTCTCCAGCCTTCCGAAACCTATCTCCTTGGCCTTACTCCCTATAAAATCGAGGAGCCTTTCGTCTATGTCCAACACTACGACCTCCTCGGGAGCTCCGGTGAGGGCCAATGCGAGCCCCACAAGGTCGTCGTCTCCAAGAACTAATATCTTCTTCCCGTAGAGGTCCCCCCTCGCCGCCATGAGCACCACCCTTGCGACCGTGCTTTCCTCGGTCACGTACCCTTGATCGTACTCCCTCAGGGGCCTGGGACGCTCCAGGGCCAACTTCTTAAGCTCCCTCAGGACCTTCATATATCCCTCGACATGCACTGCCTTTCCCCTACACCAGGGACATTCCAGCCTCCTGTGCGGTGGAATTCGGTTATCCTCGCAGAACTCTTCCCCTTCCTGGGTGAGTTTGACCTCCTCCCCCGTGACTTCGACGAGTCCCTCCCGTTCCAGCTCCACAACGAGCCAGCTCGCCAGGAGCATGGGTACCTCGGAACGGTCCAGGACCTCCCAGAAGTCCTCGGAGGACCTGAGGGCTGAGATGAGTCGCTCTACGTCCCTCTCCATAAAGAACCACTTTGACCTGTCCTTAAGCTTAGTATAAAGCTCGCTTACGGTCATTCGCCCTCCCGCCTCTTTGACAGGGCCTGCGCCGAGAACACGGCGACCATGATGCCCAGAAGTATCAAGGTGGCGTACCCGTATCCCCTGGAAGAGTACTCCACCAGGTCGTACATCCTGCCGAAAAGGAGCGAGACCCTCGCCATCACCGTGTACCCGAAGGAAGCTCCGAAGGAGACCATGAGGAACAGGACCCCTGCCCTGGCCAGAGGCCTTATGGGACCCTTATGTTCCACCGAGAAGAAGAAATATGTCAGCACGCTCAAGACCCCGAAGGCTATTAAGAAATTGGAAAGATCCTCCCACCCGAAGCTCACCCCCCCCGGTCCCCTTGAGACCAAGGGAACTGCCGTACTTTCCACCTGTCTGAATATGAAGTTGGAGATCATCCTCGGGATGGTTATTCCAGCTCCGAACCCTACTATAAAGGCGAACGCCCACCTGCTGAGCCAAGAGAACCTCGGGAAGAACCTCGTCCAGATTAGGAGGCCAAGGACCGTCGGGACCAAGAGGCTCATCCTCCCCTCGCGGAACAGGGGTGTCCACCACTTCGGTATCATGAAGTTGAAGATGAGAAGGGTCAGACTGTAGCCGACTGAGATACCTATGTATAGGTGTTCACCGAACTTGAAGAAGGGATTGTCCCTGTAAAGGAAGCTGAATATCGCCAGCGTTAGGCCAGCGGCTACCCAAGCCCCTAGGAGCTCCGGACTCATCCCCGCCTCCTGGTGGAGAAGAAGGCGAAGTTACTTAGGAGTATCAGACCTAATATCAGAACATGCGTTGTGGACTGTATGTCCATACCCACGGTGGCCTTTCCCATCTCCTTCAGAAGGAGCTCGTACTCCGCAGCCCCCCTCATCCCTCCTATGAGCCCTACGAGCTGGCCCGAGTTGAGGAAGGCGTACATACCCGGGGCTATGACAGCAGTACATCCTCCCGCCATGGACTTCGCCTTACCGTATACGACCCAGGTTTCTATCCCGGGGTCACCTGCTGCCAGGTCCACCATGAAGGGGATGTCCTTAAGGGTCCTCACCCCCTCCAGGACGGACATGCCGGAGGTCTCGTTCCCGTAGTAGTCCTTAGGATATGTCTTGTATATATCCTGTCCAAGACCCAATATCACGTTCGTGGCTCCCGGAGCCCAACCTAGATACACGTAGTCCTTACCGTACTCCTTCCCGTATTCCTCGGCCACATCGGAGAGTATCTTCTCCGCCATCCCGCTCCCCGTGACCCAGAGGTTCATCCCTATGATCCTGAGGTTCTTCCTGAAAGCGTGCCTCACCAGGGCCTCCGCCATAGGGTAGAGTTCGGGCTTAGAGGCCGGGTCGAAGTCCATAGATATCAGGAAGGGGGAGCCTTCGGGGAGGGACTCTATCCTATCGTACACGGCCTTCACCTCAGGACTTACCCTGGACGGAAGCCCTAAGGGGCCCGTCACGAAGGGAAGGAGGGCAGCGGCGGCCATGAGGAGGTATATCACCCTCCTGTCCATCGAGAGTACCTTATCCGCCAGTTTCCTCATCCTCCCTCCCCCATATACGCCCTCTCTATTCCGAATATTATCTTAAGCGATGTAGCTATCGCCCCTAACCCCACACCCAAAAGTATCCCCCTTTTGGCCGCCATGTTCGGCACGTTCATTATCCATCCCATGACTTGATCGGCCTTGGAAGGAAGGAAACCCAAGAGCTTGTCCCATATGTACTCCCCCAATGGAACGTGCCCGAGCATTACCAGAAAGGCCGCAGTAAGTAGGAGTCCTGCCTCCAAGTTCCTCGCCCTGAAGGTACGGAAGGTGGCCGATGCCATGAAGAAGGCTAGTAGGGAAAAGACGGTGCCCTGAAGTGGGACGAGCATGTTGTCGTAGACCCAGCCTAAGGCCGTTAGCGTCAACCCTTCCCCTGCGAACATCTTACCCTTGCTCACTATCCCTACCGCCAACGTGCCCAGTATCCCCAGGAACACGACGAGGCTGTAGCCCCATCCCGGAACTGCCCTCCTTACCTTCGCCCAATGGGAGCCCATGAGGCTGGCAAGCCCCAGGACCATGGAAAACCCGCTTACGACTATCAACCAGTCGTTCACCGTCGTGAGCAGTCCTTCGGACGCTGGATGGGGCACGTAGTACTGGACTGCGAAGGCGACTCCTATCACGAAAGCTATGGCCATGGGCACGTACTGTCGCAGGAACATGTCCCCTCCTCAAGGAAAATCTCTCAGTATGTCCAAGAAATATTCCATCTTATGCTCTATTCCAGCCCACACACCTAGGGTGTAAGCTATGGCACCCAGTACGAGGAAAGTGGTTAAGAACGCCTTGCCGACGTCCTGTGCCCTCAACGTTCCTATAAGGGCCGGTTCTTTGGAAAGATAGGCGCTTGCAGCGTAGAGCTCTTCGCCCATGAGGGTGTAGTCACATGCCGTAACGAAGAAGGGGAGCTGATGTTCCGCGTCCGTCCCGGCTATCTGTATCGCTCCGACGCTCGCCCCGACCTCGGCCAGGAGCAGGGACTCCGCGTAATAATATCCCATAAGGAACACCGCCGCAGGTCTCTCCCTCACCATCATCCCGTCCACGGCCATGGTGTAGCTGAACTGATCGTCCGTAACGTAGAAGTTTATCTCCTCCTTGTACGCGTCCGGCCTCCCTGCCTCCAGGTAAGCCCCCTTGACCACCTCCCTACAGACCGCCATTACCACGGGGTCGGTGTGCGGCACCTTGAGCTGGGCATCGTACCCTGCGGCCCTTTTCGCTATATCCCTCAGTATTATCGTGGCAGCTATGGTGGACACCGAGGACATCCCGAGCCTTCCGGTGAGGTAGTATATTGGCCTTCCCATCTCCGTGGCCCTACCTATGGCCTCCTCTATAGCGTCCAGCCCCGGTATCCTCCTCAAGAATAGCTCCTTCTTCCTCGCCCTCCCTATGAACCAGAGCACCACTCCCGCAAAGAGCACCATAAATATGAAGTTGTTGAGCTTTTTGAAGTCGAACCAGTTCGGCTTTGGGAGGGCGGATACCGCCGAACCGAAGCTCGGACCCTCACCGAGGTCCACCCCCAGGCGGAAGTAGTACTCCCTGCTGCTCTCCAGTGGCGTTCCACCGATCGTTCGGACTACGAAGAAGTGTTCGTCCTTCCCCTTCCTCCACGTCCAGAACGGGGCCCTCCTCTCGGTCCGGTAGCGGGAGGTGGATGGGAACCTTGTTACCTCCTCGAAGGGCCCCTCAGGTTCCTCGGCCCCCTGGACCACGTAGAAGACCTGGGACGCCTCATAGGGCATCCTCGGCCAAAGTAGCAGCACGGCCTTCCCGTCGTCGCCGGGAAGGTCGGAGGCCGAAAGTGGAGGAGGTTCAACCCCGAAGACCTGTGAGGTCCACAGGGACATTAAAAGACCAACTATGAAGGAGACCCTCATCCCTCCACCTTCTCCACGTTCGCCCTGGGGACCACGACCCTCTTTCCCCCTTCGAGTTCGACCTCCAAGACCCTGGTCACGCTCTCGGTAGAGATCTCGGTCGGTTCAGGAGGAAGTTCGGTGACCTTGCCTATCCTTCCGAAGAGAGGGGCACGGATCAGTCGCACGGTATCCCCGACCTCTATCCCCTTGGCCTCAACTTCCTCTTCTGATATATCTTCCGGGTTCAACTCCGGCCTCGGAATTATCACCTCCGGCCTTATGACCCCCGCCCTGATCTGGGTCGCCCCGCTTATGCTGGCCTTGTGGCCCTCGTACCTCTTAAGGAGGGCGAAGGTCCGCTCGGCCATATCTATCCTTCCGAACCCCTCGGTGACCACGAGCACGAACCCCACATCCTCGGTTCCGGTGATCGCCACGCCGAGTTCGTACCCCAGGAGCTCCTTAAGGTCCAGGTCCCTTATCCCTCCAACGACTATCCCCTTAACCCCTATTTCCTTAGCTCTTTCGAAAGCTCCGGCCTCCACCAGGCTCCCTCCTACTACTATACCGTCCCTATGCTCCGGGAGAATGTGTTCGGCAGTGAGGACCTCATCCTGAGCCTCGACAGCGATATGTAGCCTCCCCGTGGCCTCCCCTCCTATCCCGAATATGCCCTGCACGAGGGCCGAGGGAGTCTCGACAACTACGCCCTGGCCTGGAAGTAGTTCTACGACCCTTCCGTCTATGTAAGCTTTGAGTTCTAAAGGCTCGGGAGGCTCCCTCAGGAGCACCTGGCCGGTCACATCGGATATGCTTTCTATAGTCCCTCCCACCGGGGACCTGATCTGCCTTTTGAACCACTTAAGCAGGGGCTTCGTCTCGGCCAAGATCTCCCCGGCCTCGACGTCCTCCCCCTCGACCTTGGTCATGTACTTCCTCACCTCCCCTGGCTCCACGCCCAAAAGGTGCGCTACGTTCAAGTTCTGGACCTTTCCGGGAAGGAAGGCCCTTGCGACCACATCCTCAGCCCTCACCTGCACTCCAAGATCGACTAGGACCTCCCCTTCTATGGGCAGGAGCCTTTGCTTCCTCACGATGGTCCTATCGGTCACCATCAGACCGGGAGTATAGGCGTGGGCCATACCAGCGGACCTCCTTGTGGGTCAACGTCCAAACCGTGTCCCGAAGTTCCCCTCCTCGCGGGAGTCCGGGTACAGGTCCATCTGCTTCGCCCATTTCCGCAGGAGCTTACGCCTTTCGTCCTCGTCCTCAGGAAGCATGAGGGGTCTTCCCCTGCAATCGAACACCACCCCCACCACTCCTCCCCGTACCTTCGCCCTGACGGACTTACCTTTGCCGGCTCCGAGGTCGAAGTCCCTTTCCGGGAAGACCTCTACGTCCGCCTCCTGTCCGTACCCCAGGGGTACCACCTTTATGTCCCCGAACGTGACCTCCCCTTCTAAGTCCCCCACCCTGAACCTCAGGCACCTCCTTCCTCGCTTCCCATGTCCCAAGGGTGCTATACACGTCCCGAGGTATACCATGCAATCCTTCCAGAAGACTTGGGAAGCGGCGTCCTCGTCGACCTTGGCGAGGACCCCAAGGTGGGGCATCATGAATATACTGTCCACGGCAAGTCTCGTGAACCCCAAAGGTTCGTACGCGTCCATCAGGAGCATCATGGCCTGGGAACGTCTGGGGGCGTGGGAGAGCACTCCTCCACTTCCTATTATCATGTCGCACGTCATCATATCTATCAAGCTCTCCACCTCCTCCTGTCTGAAGACGTCCGATATCGACCTCTCCCTGTGCACACCCCTGAGCCCGACGGCCAACTGCCTGTGTTGGGCAAAGGCCAGCCTCAGCGCCTCCCTGGCCAAGGCGTGCTCTATCTTAAGGTCCTCCAAGGTCTGAGGTATGGTAGTGGGCCTTATGGTCTTGTTCTTTACCCTGTCCCTGAGTTCCTCTTCGTCCACACGGAATGGAACCCAGCGGAGCACTTTCTCCAACCCAGCCTCCGCAAGTACGTTGGAGACGGAATAGCTCATCCCCAGGTTGGCCGACACTGTCCTGTTGAAGGCTCCCCCGAAGACTGAGAAGACGTCCGTCGTAGCGCCTCCTATGTCCACCCCCAAGAGGTTCAACCCCTCCCTCCGGGCCGCGGTCTCCATCATGTAGCCCACGGCCGCAGGAGTCGGCATTATGTCGGCTCCTACCCATTCCATAAGTTCGGAGTAGCCCGGGGCCTGGGCCATGACGTGCTGGAGGAAGAGCTCATGGATAAGGCTCCTTGCGGGCCCCAGGTTCTCCCTCTCGAGGACCGGCCTTATGTTCTCGGTTATGTGGAGGGCGAAGTGCTCGCTCAAGATCCTCCTTATCTGCTCCCTCGCGTCCTTGTTCCCCGCGTATATCAAGGGGATCTTGTCCCCTCCGAGCCTTGGCCTTGGACGTGCTGCAGCTAAGTATTCAGCGAGCTCCACGACGTGGGAGATCGTTCCACCGTCCGTGCCTCCTGAAAGCAGTATCATGTCTGGACGAAGCTTCCTTATCCTGTCTATCTTCTCGTATCCCGGCCTCCCGTCGTTGGAAGCCAGGACGTCCATAACTATGGCACCCGCGCCCAACGCGCACCTCTGGGCGCTCTCGGCCGTCATCCTCAGCACGACCCCGGCCACGAGCATCTGAAGGCCCCCTCCGGCGCTGCTCGTAGAAAGGTACAAGTCTACGCCCTCATCGCTCCTGGCAGGGGTCATTATCCTCTCGCCGTCCAATATCTTCCTCCCTGAAAGCTCCTCAACCTCATGGATGGCGTTCAGGACCCCCCTCGTCACGTCCTCGAACGGTGCCTCGACCGTAGTCGGAGCTTCCCCCCTGAACGTCTGGCGGTAACCTTCGGGCCTCTTCTCTATCAGGATGGCTTTGGTCGTGGTGCTCCCGCAGTCCGTCACGAGGATAGCCTTCAGGTCTCCCATATCCTCACCCCTGGGAGAACTTCTCTATACGCCTTATCAAGGCCTCCAGCCCTTCCCTCTTCTCCAGGATCTCGGCGAACTTCGTGTAATCTTTCGAGGGTAGGACCGAGCGCACCATAGGTTCCAAGAACATCATAGCCTGGCTCCCTATGAAGTTCAAGGGCCTCACGCTCTCCAGGAACATAACGGCCGGGATCGCAAGTCCCCTCCTGGCCACGGCACGGGCCACCTTCTCGACCAGGGCAAGTTCCTCCTCCGAGAGTTCCTCCTCCTCGACCGAGAATGCGGTCCTTAGTTTGGCCCAAAGTTTCTTCATTTCACTATGCCTCCCAAAAACTTCTCTATCTCCCCCCTCAATCCCTCGTATCCCGACCTGCCCATGAGGGCATAGGTCGCCCTCTTCCCTCCCTCCACGCCCGGCTGGTCGTATACGTTCACCCCGAAGAGCTCTCCTGCGTATGCGGTCTGCATCTCGAACATATAGAACAACCCGCCGAGATGGTAGGGGTCGACCTTGGGAAGCTTTATCGTCATGCTCGGCCTTCCGGCCTCGGCCAGGGCGTACGCGGTGGCGATCTGTTCCGCCTTTATGAGTTCTGACATCCTCCTGCCCGCCAAGTATCCCATGGCGTCTAGGTCGGGGTAATACTCCGGAAACACGAGATCGGCCCCGTAGTCCTCCGGGACTATGAAGGTGAAGAACTTGTCCGGGGGACCCTCCACGTACAGCTGGACCTGGGAATGCTGGTCCGTGGCCCCCAAAGCCCTTACAGGGGTAGGACCGACATGCACGACCTGGCCTTTAAGGTTCCGCTTCTTCCCGAGGCTCTCGGCCCAGAGCTGCCCGAACCATTCGGCGAGCTCCTTAAGGGCACGGGAGTAAGGCATCATGACCGTTATCCTCTTCCCCTTCCCGTAGAATATCCAATTTAGGGCCGCTCCGATGTAGGCCGGATCCTCTTCCAGCGAGGAGTTCCTAAGTCTCAGGTCCATATCCCTGGCCCCTGCTAAGAGCCCTCCCACATCTATCCCTGCGAAGGCTGCGGGCAGAAGTCCTACGGGGGATAGGACTGAGAACCTCCCCCCGACGTCCGGAGGTACGGGAAAAGCCGACAGACCCTCCCTCCTTGCGACCTCCCTCATATCACCCCTCTCCGGGTCGGTGGTGACGACCACATGTTCCCTCCAGCCTCCCCCTAAGGCGTCCTCCAGGAACCTCCTCACCACTAAGAACGTGGCGACGGTCTCCGCGGTCCCTCCCGACTTGGTCACCACGTTGAAGAGCGTCCCCTTTGGCTCCAACACATCTAAAAGCCCCCTGAGCTTCCAAGGGTCCACGTTGTCCGAGAAGAAGACCCTGGGGCCTCCCCTCTCCTCTTCGGGCAGGATGTTGTAATATGGGTGAGACAGGGCTGATATGAGGGCCATTGCTCCGAGGGCCGACCCCCCTATACCTACCACTACGAAGTCGCTGTACATCCCCCTCCTCTCCCGTACGAACCTAACTATATCCGATGGATCATCGTAAGGGAGCCTGCAGAACCCGGGCCTCATGTCCCTCACCTTCGCCCTGACCTCGTCGCCCCTCCTCAGGAGGAGCTCCCGATCCTCATATGTGAACCCTCCCTCGCCTACGACGTCTGCCCTGGCCAACCTGTATTCAAGGTGTACCAACTTCCCTCCCGCGCTATAATAAAGGCGCCCCCCGGGGCCGAGGCCGGAGGACGCCCATCCTCGGAAGATCTACGGCCTCAGGCCCCACCGGACTCGACCACCACCTCCCCCAGGCGTTTCAAGGCCTCGCGGGCGGCCATCTGTTCGGCTCTCTTCTTACTTCGTCCCTGCCCCACGCCGTACACCTGACCCTTCACCTTCACCTCCACCGTGAAAAGTTTCCTGTGGTCAGGGCCCTCCTCACCCTGAAGCTCATACACTGGATGCCCCCATCCCTCCCTCTGGGCCAGCTCCAGAAGGGCGCTTTTGTAATTCTTAAGCTCTTCGTCTGAAAGCACACCGTGCATATCGTGTAGCAGGTGGCGCTTCAAAAACTTGCGCACGGGACGCATGCCACCGTCCAGGTATATCGCCCCTACGAGGGCCTCGTAAGCATCTCCCAAGATGGAGGTCCTCTCCCTCCCCCCCGACGCCTCCTCCGACTCCCCCAGCATTATGTACTCCCCGAGCCCTATCTCCTTGGCCATCCTCGCCAAGACCCTTTTGCTGACTATGGTGGACTTCATCTGGGTGAGGGCCCCCTCCCTCTTCCCCTCGAACTTCCTGTAGAGGTGCTCGGCGACCACCATGTTCAATACGGCATCCCCGAGGAACTCCAACCTCTCGTTCGAATCCACCCCGGATCGGCCCAGCTCGTAGGCGTAGGAGCGGTGGGACAGGGCCTGGACGAGCAAGCTCTCGTCCTTGAACTTATAACCTATTAAGGTCTGCAACCCCCGTAGCCGCTCCTTCCTGGGATCCGCCCTTCTTACGAGGAGTCGGAAGAGCCACCACATAGTCTAATAAAACTTGCGCACGAGGATCACAGCGTTGTGTCCGCCGAAGCCGAAGGAGTTGCTCATCGCCACCTGGACTTCCATATCCCTGGGGCTGTTGGGCACATAGTCCAGGTCGCACTCCGGGTCCGGATGTTCGTAGTTTAT
>DTYS01000029.1 GCA_012961755.1 Candidatus Latescibacterota bacterium | reverse complement strand
TACCTCCCCCGGCCCACGGCCCCAGTCCAGCTCGCGGACGACCTCAAAGACGTACCCGGCCATAGCAGGAAGGAGGACCGCACATATCACCGACGTACCCCTCATATCCACCTCCTCTGGAAATATAGCCAAACTCCCCTTAAAATTCAAGAAGGTTGACATATCAGAAGTTTCGCTGTACCTTCCCTGCCGGAGGCAGATGTGAGGACCGTGGTCCACAAGGAGGACATAGTCCGAGGGCTCGGGGAGCTCGGCCTGAGGTCCGGGGACGTGGTCCTGGTCCACAGCTCCCTATCGTCCTTCGGATACGTGAAAGGTGGGGCGGATGCCGTTATAGAAGCCCTCCTGGATGCCGTGGGGCCGGAGGGCACGGTGATGGTCCCCACCCTTACCGGTTCCCCGGAGGACTCCCCCGAGAACCCTCCCGTCCTCGACGTCGTGAACACCCCATGCTGGACGGGGACCGTACCCGAGACCTTAAGGAGGAGGCCGGGGGCCGTAAGGAGCGGGCATCCGACCCACTCCGTGGCGGCGGTAGGACCTCGTGCCCACGAGCTTATATGCGGCCACGAGCGCTCCCCTACCCCTTGCGGCCCGGAAAGCCCCTACGGGAGGCTCATGCGTTGGGGAGGGAAGGTGATCTTCTTAGGGGTGGACCTCAGGTGCAACACGTGCTTCCACGGGATAGAGGAGGAGGTTGGAGCGCCCTACGTCCTTCAGGAGAGGCCCGTAAAGGCCAGGGTCGTCTGGCCGGACGGTCGTGTTGAGACCGTGCCCGTCTACATCCACAGATGGGGGACGCCGAGGGATTATCCCAGGGCAGAACCCATATTGTTGGGGGAAGGGGCGATGCGCATAGGCAGGATAGGGAAAGCGACCGTGAGGGTGGTGGACGCGAAGATGATGAGGCGGATCATGAAGCCCATCCTGGAGAGGGACCCATACTTTTGGGTGAGGAGGGCGAGATGACTTATGAGGACGTGTCGAGGCCCTCCGTAGGGAAGTGGAGAGATGGCGAAGGCCCTGATAGTCCAGACGGCTTTCATAGGGGACGTGGTCCTGACCCTCCCTCTGGCGTCGGCCCTGAGGAGCGCGGGATTCGAGCCTGAGTTCTTGGTCGTCCCCCGCACCGCTGAGCTCCCCGCCTCGCATCCGGACGTGTGCGGGGTCCTGGCCTACGACAAGAGGGGGAGGGACAGGGGCCTCCCCGGCCTCCTGAGGACGGCGGGGAGGCTCAGGAGGAGGTTCGACCTCGCCGTCCTTCCCCATCGTTCCCTCCGGAGCGCCCTCTTAGCCCTCTTGGGAGGGATCCCGGGGAGGATAGGCTTCTCCTCCTCCCCCTTCCGGTTCCTCTACACCGCTTCGGTCCCCTACGGGCAGGAGGCCCACGAGGTGCTCAGGAACCTCTCGCTCCTCAGTCCCATCGGCGTCTCCTCCCCACCTCCCGAGCCCCCCTGGCTCATTCCAGGAAGGGGGCACGAGGAGGTCGCCCTCTCCTTCCTAAGGGAGCACGAGCTTGAGGGAAGGCCGACCGTGGCCCTGGCCCCGGGCTCCGTCTGGCCCACCAAGCGCTGGGTGCCGGAGGGGTTCAGGAGGGTGGCGGAAGCCCTGGTGAGGATGGGTGTCGGGGTGGTCCTAGTTGGAGGGGCTGAGGATCGGGAACTATGCGAACGGATAGTCCGAGGGCTCTCCCCGGAGCCCGCCGTGGCGGCCGGGAGGACCTCGGTCATGGAATCGGCGGCCCTCTTGAAGTTCTGTTCCGTCCTGGTTTCGAACGACAGCGCGCCCGTCCACATAGCTTCGGCCGTGGGCACCCCCGTCGTCGCGATATTCGGCCCGACCGTCCCGGCGTTCGGCTTCGGCCCGTACGGCCCGGGACACCGCGTTGTGGAGTTGGACCTCCCCTGTCGTCCCTGTTCCGTCCACGGGGGGAGGAGGTGTCCAGAGGGACACTTCATGTGCATGAGGGGGATAACGGCGGAGATGGTGTTAAAGGAAGTATCGGCCAGGCTCGACGTGGAACGGAGGAGGTGATCGAGATGAAGGCGACTATGGCCCTGGCCCTGAGCTTGGGGCTCGCCCTGGCATCGTGCGGAGGTAGGTCCCCGGCCGGAAAGGCAGGGATGAAGGAGGACGGCAGGATATTCCTGGAGAACGTGAGCCAGAACGCCGGCCGCTACAAGGCGGACGTGACGGTGTGGTACTTCGACGAGGAGGGAGTTAAGGTCGAGACCAAGCGAGAAGAAGGAGGTGTCCAAGGGGATACTTAAGGGAGGTACCGAGGTCACCCTGTACCTCAAGGGCAGGGCATACGTGTACTCGCACCAGCTGGAGCCCCAGAAGGTAGAGGTCGTCGTGGACGGTAACGTGACCATCAGGGTCTATTCGTACAACTGGTACAACATAGGCCATCCCTTCGAATACGACATCATCTACGAATAACATGGATATAAGGCGACCTCGGCCTCAGAAGGGCTCCTCCTCCGGTACGTAGCGCTGGACCAGCTCAACCCTCACGGCCAGGTCCTCGTAGGACTTTCCTAAGAGCACGTCGGAAGAAGCCCAGACCTCCGCCTTCAGGCGGAAGTCCTTTCCTAACTTGACCTGTCTGCCCAGGATAAGGGCCCATCTCACCCCGCTCCTGTACGACTCCCATCGTCCGTCCAATACCTTCCCTTCCTCGACGAGCCTCCTCTCCCCTTCGGTCGCGACCCCCTGGAGCACGATAGCTCCGTAAGTTCTCCACGAGGGGACCGCCAAGCCGAGCGATAGGAAGTACTCCCCCCAGGGCCTGTAGTCGACCTCGGAGCGGAGGGTGTCGGCCCCCATCGTGTATACCATGGCTCCGGAGGGACGGAAGATTAGCCCTTCCACGTCCAGATAGGCCACCGACGTGCCGAGCCTCAGGATACGAAGGCGTGCTCCCACCCCTAAGAGGGGCCTGTAGTCCGCCCTGAGTTCCGTCCATCCCGGACCAGGAGATGAGATGTCGAGCGCTGCCATCCCGACCTCGGCCCTCACGTCCAGCCAATCCTTGAGCCCGTACGATGCTCTGAAGTCCCACCTCTTAGAGGCGACCCCCCGGTCGTCCAGCCTCCACCTCCTGTATTCCACCCCGACCCCGCCGTATATTTCCCTCTCGCCCGAGGAGGGCCAGGACCCGTAAGATCCGGCGGGCCAGAGAAGCGCAAGCCAAATCCATCTCATCCTTCCCCCTAAGGCACTGTGAGCACGAACTTCAAAGTGACCTCACGGTTGCCGTTTTCGCTCTCAAGCGAGATCGTCACCACGGATGCGGTCGTGCTGTCCTCCTGAGGGTCCAGGTTGTTCGCAAACG
>DTYS01000028.1 GCA_012961755.1 Candidatus Latescibacterota bacterium | reverse complement strand
CCTTCTCGAGGCCGGAGAAGAGGCTCTGCTCTTCGTTTTCAATCACTCACAGAGAGGAGGGAAGGTAAGGGTCAGGCTGGAGAGGCGGATAAAAGAAGCCCTCGATCTGGAAAGTGAGAAGGAGGTCCCGGTATCAGGGGATGGGTCGTTAGAGCTCGGCTTCGATGGGATGGGTGTGAAGGTCTTGAAGCTCGCTTAGCGCTATGCAACCTAAAACCTTCAGGGTGATCATCCCTTCAACCTTAAGGGTCGGAGAGGAGTTCAGGATAAAGGTTAAGGCTGTCGGCGGGGTGCGAGATGCGCCGTGGGGTGCCTACCCCGAGGAATCCGACGACCCGATGCTCGGGAGGTACAACCTCTCCCCCAGGGGATTGAGGATGAAGGACGATGTACCCTTAGGCTGGAGGGGAGTTCTAGAGGTGGAGGGAACTTGCGGGCTGGTGGGACCGGACCACGTACATCTCGGCTCAGAGAGTGGGAACTTCAATCCAGCCACGGGCGAATGGCTGGCCAAGCTTCCAAGGCCTGTCGGAGCCTTCGAGGGGTTCAAGTTCACTGAACCAGGATGCGGAAGGGTCACCCTAAGGAACCCAGGGACCGGGGCTGTGGGCGTGAGCAACCCTGCGGAGGTTGTGGAGGAGGGTCCTGAATTCAGGCTCTACTGGGGGGACCTCCACTGCCAGACCTTCTTCAGCGACGGGCTCAGGTGCCCAGAGGAGCTTTACGAATTTGCTAAGGAGGAGGGGATGCTCGACATATTCGGCCTTGCCGACCACGACTACGGGCTCAGCCAGCTCCAATGGCGTTACTTCGTTGAGGTAACGAACTCCTTCTACCGCCCGGGTGAGTTCGTGACCATAGTGGGATACGAGTGGACGAGCGACAGGTACGGCCACCGCAACCTCCACTTCCCTGGGGATTGGGGACAGCTCCTGAAGTGCACAGAAAAAGAAGGACACACCCTGGAGCGGATAAGGGAACACGCCCGCAGGAACGGGGCCCTGCTCGTTCCCCACCATACTGCCAACTTCAAGATGGGCTGCAGTTGGGACCAAGGATGGGACCCGGAGTGCGAGCGGCTTGTGGAGATATATTCCGTCTGGGGAAACAGTGAAAGGCCCTCCTCAGAGGGTAATACGAGGCCTATAAGGGTTTCTGGAGGAGAGAGGGAGGGACAGCACGTCCTCGACGCGCTCGACAGGGGGTACAGGTTCGGGTTCATAGGAGGGGGGGATACCCACGACGGAAGGCCGGGAGATGAACTCCACACCCTCCAGGAGAGGGAGGACTATAAACTCCTTTGGAGGCAAGGGATAATGGGGGTGTGGGCGAGGGAGCTAACAAGGGAGGGAGTTTGGGAGGCGCTCTGGGCGAGGAGGGTATACGCCTCAAGCAACTGCAGGATTTTGCTCTGGGTCACTGTGTGCGATGCGCCCATGGGCTCCGAGCTCAGATGTTCGGGACCGAGGAGGATGGCCGTGCGGGCCCTGGGGGAGGGGCCCATCTCCCTTCTGGAGGTGGTGCGCAACCGGAGGACCATCGCCGAGCTCCGTCCCCACCAGGAGACTGTCTCCTGGTCTGTGGAAGACACATTCGCCGGGCCAGCTTACTACTACGTCCGGGTGACTCAGGAGGATGGGGAGATGGCATGGTCCAGCCCGGTCTGGGTGGAACCCAGATGAAAATTTCCTGTGAAAGGAGAACCGGGGATGTCAAACGATTCAAAAGAGAAGATCATGAACGTGGACTTCTTCGACCTCTGCTGGGAGGCGACCAAGCGAGGCGAGGGACTCTACGACCGGGAACGGATCAAGCGGCTGATCGCCAGATGCGCTGAGGAGGACTTCGATGCCCTCCACTGGCGGGTCTCGGTGTGCGGAAAGGTGGCCTACCACAGCAAGGTGATGACGGTATTCGACGGCGAATATCGCCTTTGCGCCAACCCCCTTGCCCAGGTTCTCAAGCGCTTCGATCCTTTAGAGGTGGGAGCCAGGTACGCCCGCAAGTACGGGCTCAGGATATACCCCTGGGTGACTCTGTTCGACAGCTATTTTGTGGGATTAGAAGACAGGTTCTTCGCCTCCCATCCGGAGTATCTGTTGATGAGCAGGGATGGTTCTCAAGTCCTTCGCGGGGTGCCATGCTATGCCTACCCTGAGGTGCGGGAATACCGATTGGTAGAAGCAAAGGAGCTGATGGACTACGATGTGGACGGCATCATGTATTGCGCCCACAACAGCCATACAGGGCTCACCATCGTCTCCGGTGAGCCGGATGGGGAGGACATCTTCGGGTACAATCCGCCCGTGGTCGAGGCCTTCAAGGAGCGCTATGGGGTGGACATCCTCAAAGAGGACTTCGATCGTGAAGCATGGTATAAGCTTCTGGGGGAATTCCTGACCCAGTATCTAAAGGAGGTCAGGGGGGAGTTGAACAAGCGGGGAAAGGAGATGGTTGTGGCGGTCAAGCGGGGGGAATACGCCATCGGCGGGGTGTATCCCAGGGCCAAGATCCACCTCGATTGGCGCCGATGGGCCCAAGAACAGATTGTGGACGGGCTGATCTTTCCGGTGGCCTACGGGGTAGATAACACAACCCCCGAGGATGATATCAGGAGTATTGAAGGATACAGATCAGAGCTTGACAGGAGATGTCGGCTCTACGTCTGGTATACGGTGTGGACATCCCACGCCACCCCTTCGGAGGTCCGCCGTGTGGTGAGCGGAGTACGGGAGAGCCACCTGGACGGCATCGTCTTCCATGAGGCCGCCACCTTCGAGTTCGGTAGAGAAGAACTGTGGGAATTGACGCGGAAATTGAGGTTGTGTTCCCAAAAGTAAATTGTTATTAACGAAAAACAGGAAGATTATGATGTACAACTGGAAAACGTGGAAGAAGTACGGCAGGCCGATTGTAGACCTCGGCCCTGAGGGGGCTTTCGATAGTGTGCTCGTGTGCCTCCCCTGCGTGGTCAGGGATGGGGGCGAGTACAAGCTGTGGTATTCGGGATACGATGGGAAGACCTGGCGGATTGGTCTCGCTACTTCCCGGGACGGAATATCTTTCACCAAACACCCGGAAAATCCCGTACTAAACATAGATCGCAACAACTGGGATTCCCATGGTGTCGGTTACTGTGCCGTCCTGGAGGAGGAAGTATACAAGATGTGGTATGTCGGGTTCGACGAAAATAATGCCTGTCTGGGATTCGCTCGTCTGGACCCTCCCCTCCCACGCTTCGCTGTTCACGGGGATGTACCAGTCCGGCCATGAGGCAAGGGCATCGTGTGACTTCCTCCCAGGAGAGCCTATCTCTCTGGCGGAGGTTCTCAACTCACAAGGGTACAGAACCGCTGCCTTCTTCGGCAACCAGTGGGCTGCGATCACCGGAAAGGGATTTAAGGAGATATCCCTCGTTAAAAAGGTGGATGCGGAAAACCCGGATAAGGGCTCCCTCCACAGGAGCAGGATGGTAATAGACTGGCTTGATAAGAATTACAATGGGGAGGAGCCGTTTTTCATGTTCGTCCAATTCATGGAACCCCATCTTCCCTGCTGGCCTCCTCAGCCCTTCAGGGGCAAGTTCCTTCCCGAAGACATCAGCGAGGAGGAGGTGAAGAAGGTAAATCAGGAACCAAATTTGGTGCGTACCAAGAAGGTCCAGATGAGTCCGAGGGATTGGGCCATTTTGAGGTGGCTCTATGACGGCGAGACGGCCACCTTGGACCATAGGATGGGACTTATCTTCGATTATCTCCCGGAACAGGGGATCATTGACGAAACCCTCCTGATCGTGACCGCAGACCACGGGGCAAACCTCTATAGCTCTTGCTGCACCCCTGTTGGTGGTGGGATCTTCCTCACCCTCTGGGCTACCGATATGAAGGCCGAGTTCACAGGATGGGAACACAGCGTCAAGATATACCTGCAGGGCGATGAGCAGATCACCATCCCAGGAGAACCGAACATCTTCGCCCTTGAGGACCGCGCCTTCATCGAATCGGTCAAGGCCGGGGAGAACAGAGGGGTCCTGGCAACCTACGAGGATCGACCGAAGGCTACGGCCATAGCCTG
>DTYS01000027.1 GCA_012961755.1 Candidatus Latescibacterota bacterium | reverse complement strand
GGAGATAACCGAGGAGGCGGCGGAGAAGATAGAACGGGCGGGCATAGAGACGGTGCTCATAAGGTCCGTGCTCACCTGCGAGGCGAGGTACGGGGTCTGCGTGAAGTGTTACGGGAGGAACCTGGCCACCGGGAAGATGGTGAGCATAGGGGAGGCTGTGGGGATAATAGCCGCTCAGTCCATAGGGGAGCCTGGGACGCAGCTTACCCTCAGGACCTTCCACGTGGGAGGTACGGCATCCCGCATAGCCGAGCAGGAGGAGATAACCGTCAGGGTCCCAGGGAGGCTCAGGTTCCAGAACATGCACACTGCCGTAAGGAAGGACGGCCAAGTTGTGGTCGTGGGGAGGAACGGGCAGATAGAGGTCGTCGACGACCAGGGAGTCGTAAGAGGAAGGTACCAGATACCTTATGGTGCGGAACTTATGGTGGAGGACGGGCAGGAGGTGAAGGAGGGTTCTGCCCTCTACAGAAGGGACCCGTACAATAACCCCATCCTCACCGACCACGGTGGGGTGGTGAGGTTCGAGGATATATTGGAGGGGAAGACCATCAAGGAGGAGTTCGACGAGGTCAACCAGGCGAGGCAGTGGGTGATAGTTGACTACAGGGACCGTTCACTCTCCCCGAGGATAGAGATACTGACCGAGGACGGGAACAAGGTCCGGAACTACATCCTGCCTATAGGCGCCAGACTCCAGGTGAGGGACGGGGATAGGGTCGGTCCGGGGGACGTCTTGGCGAAGACCCCCCGTGAGATAAGCAAGACCAGGGACATAACAGGTGGTCTCCCGAGGGTGGCGGAGCTATTCGAGGCCAGGAGGCCGAAGGAGCCCGCTGTGGTCTCGGAGATAGACGGGACCGTCAGGGTCGGAGGCCAGGTGAGGGGTGCGAGGGAGGTCACGGTCGTGGGGGACGATGGGGAGGAAAGGAAGTACCTCATCCCCTACGGGAAGCACCTCTTGGTGCACACGGGGGACAGGGTCCGTGCCGGGGAGAAGCTGTCCGAGGGGGCGGTGAACCCGCACGACATCCTGAGGATACTGGGCGCGAGCAAGGTCCAGGAGTACCTGGTGAACGAGATACAGGAGGTGTACAGGCTTCAGGGGGTCCGCATAAACGATAAGCACATAGAGATAATAGTCCGTCAGATGATGCAGAAGGTCAGGATCGTGGACCCGGGCGATACCAACTTCCTGGAGGGGGAGCTGGTGGAGAAGGCCCGTTTCCAGGAGGAGAACGAGAGGATAATCTCCAAAGGCGGCATCCCGGCGACCGCCCAGCCCGTGCTCTTAGGGATATCCAAGGCCTCGCTCACGACGGAAAGCTTCATCTCGGCAGCCTCGTTCCAGGAGACGACGAGGGTCTTAGCGGAGGCCGCTACCCAGGGCAAGGTGGATTACCTCAGGGGCCTTAAGGAGAACGTGATAGTGGGTAAGCTCATCCCCGCCGGCACGGGCGCCCCGAGGTACAGGCAGGTGGTGTACCAGCCGGTGGAGGAGGCAGCGGAGGAGGCAGAGGAAGAGGTCGCGGCAGGTTGACGGGAGGAGTTCATGCCTACGATCCAGCAGCTTATAAGGAACGGAAGGAAGAAGGTTAAGTCCCGCTCTAAGTCCGTGGACCTGGAGGGGTGTCCTCAGAGGAGGGGGGTGTGCCTCAGGGTGTACACCGTCACCCCCAAGAAGCCGAACTCCGCCCTCAGGAAGGTGGCCAGGGTCAGGCTCACCAACGGCAGAGAGGTGACGGCCTACATCCCGGGAGAGGGACACAACCTCCAGGAACATTCTGTGGTGCTCATAAGGGGCGGGAGGGTGAAGGATCTACCCGGTATCAGGTACCACATAATCCGTGGAACTTTGGACGCGGCCGGGGTGGATGGGAGGCGCAAGAGCCGTTCAAAATACGGTGTGAAGAGGCCCAAGTAGGGAGGACTTATGCCGAGGAAAGGTAGTCCAGGGCGGAGGGAGATACCTCCTGACCCGAGGTATGGAAGTGTACTTGTAGGAAGGTTCATAAACAATATGATGAGGGATGGGAAGAAGGCCGTGGCGGAGAAGATATTCTACAGGGCCTTGGAGCTCGTGGAACAGAGGACCGGGAAGAGGGGGTTGGAGGTCTTCGAAAGGGCCATAGAGAACGTTAAGCCGGTCCTAGAGGTCAGGCCGAGGAGGGTAGGGGGAGCGACGTATCAGGTCCCCGTGGAGGTCAGGCCCGAGAGGAGGACTATACTTTCCATAAAGTGGATAATACAGGCCGCGAGGGAGAGGCCCGAGCGGACTATGGTACAGAGGCTCGCGAACGAGATCATCGCCGCATATAGAAATGAGGGGGCGGCCATAAGGCGCAGGGAAGAGGCCCACCGCATGGCAGAAGCTAACAGGGCCTTCGCACATTACAGGTGGTAACTATGCCCAGGGAGTGTCCGTTAGAGAGGGTCAGGGACATGGGCTTCATGGCCCACATAGATGCCGGTAAGACCACAACTACCGAGCGCATCCTATACTACACCGGAAGGGTGCGCAGGATGGGGGAGGTGGACGAGGGGACCGCTACCATGGATTGGATGGAGCAGGAGAAGGAGCGTGGGATAACGATAACTGCCGCCTCCACCACCTGTTTTTGGAGGGACCATCAGATAAACATCATAGATACCCCTGGGCATGTGGACTTCACGGTTGAGGTGGAGAGGAGCCTGAGGGTCCTGGACGGGGCTGTGGGGATATTCTGCGCGGTGGGAGGGGTGGAGCCCCAGTCCGAGACGGTGTGGAGACAGGCCGATAAGTACAGGGTCCCGAGGCTCGCCTTCGTCAACAAGATGGACAGGGTAGAGGCCGATTTCTTCAGGGTCCTAGAGATGATGGAGGAGAGGCTCTCCGGAAGGTTCGTGCCGGTGCAGCTCCCCATAGGTGCCGGGGACATATTCAACGGGATAATAGACCTTGTGGAGATGAAGGCTTTCACGTATTTAGAGGAAAGCTTGGGGACGGTGTACGAGGAGATGGAGGTCCCCAGGGACCTCTCCGATGAGGCGGAGAGGTGGAGGGAGAACCTGTTGGAGGTGGCGGCGGACTTCGACGAGGAGGTCATGGAGAAGTTCTTGGAGGGGAAGGAAGTCCCGGTCGAGGCCCTGAAGAGGGCCATAAGGGAGGGCACCATTAAGGGGGAGATCTTCCCGGTCCTCTGCGGCTCCGCCTTCAGGTACAAAGGAATACAGAAGCTATTGGATGCCGTGGTAGATTACCTCCCTTCCCCCCTAGATATAGGTCCTGTAAAGGGGATACATCCGGACACTGGGAGGGAGGAGGTGAGGTACCCTTCGGACGAATCCCCCTTCTCCGCTTTAGCCTTCAAGGTTATGACGGACCTATACGTGGGGAGGTTAGTCTATTTCAGGGTATACTCGGGGACCCTCAGGGCGGGCTCCCAGATCTACAACGCCACCAGGCGCAAGAAGGAGAGGGTGGGCAGGCTCCTGAGGATGCATGCGAACAAACGTGAGGAAGTAGAGAAGGCGAGGACCGGGGACATAGTCGCGTCTGTTGGGTTGAGACATACCACCACCGGAGATACCATCTGCGACGGGAAGGCTCCTGTACTCTTGGAGCCTATGGAGTTCGCAAAGCCCGTGGTATCGGTG
>DTYS01000026.1 GCA_012961755.1 Candidatus Latescibacterota bacterium | reverse complement strand
GTGGGCGTGGGATCACTATGAGGCTGTGCTCTTCGGCTATATCCATTATCTCATCCATCTTGGCCACGTTCCCCCACATATAGCCTTGGTCCTTGGGGTTATCTTCTTCCTTATATCCTCGGGGTCGGCAGTGAGGGTGTGGGGGTCCACCTCACAGGATACCGGGATAGCGTTGCTGTGAAGGATGGGGCCTATGGATGCGTACCATGTGTAGGAGGGGACTATAACCTCGTCCCCTGGCCCCACGCCCGCAGCGTGGATGCTTTCATACCCTACTTTATCTGAAATCTCGGAGATGGTAAGATCGGTCTCCTTCGCTTTCCTCATTCTGACTCTCATCAAATATTCTGTGAGGGTGACCTCAGTCTCTGCTTTAAGGACCTCACAGAAGTAATTGGGACTCAGGTAAGACCTTCTGGCAATGGTATCCAACAGTAATTTTGCCTTATGAACTCTATAGCTGTCTCCACAGCCTCCCTCCACCTCTTCCTGTCCTGTCTCAGTAGAAGTTCCCTGACTTCAGAAGGCCTTTCTTCTCCAGTGATGACCCTCAGTTTCCTGGTAAATGCGATGAACATCTGCAGCAGCTCGGCCCTCATGGCTGTCTCGTATTTAAAACTGCGCAAGGATATCTCCTTCAACACCTGTCCCAGCATATTCCAGAATTCGTACGCCCTGCCCAGATGTATTACAGGCTTTTCCTCCTCCTTTTCTCTCCAGAGGTACATAGAGACCCATCCCGCCATCTCCCTGGGGTATATACTGAACCAAGCTATGTCGAAGGGATCATCCTGATCTGGTCTTATTCCATGAACTCATTGCAAAAATCTCCATGTGATGAGGACCAGGGCTTTGAATGTAACTCCAGGCGCTCATAAGCAAGCCTATGGAAACTCTTGAGCCAACCAAAGAACCTACCCACAGCACTTCTGGCCTTAAGATAGCTCTCCTTGCAGAACCTATATGGCCTGCCCTTCCTGCGGGCAATGTTCGCTCTTATCCTAAGATACCACCTTATGTCTCTGCTGTCATTTCTCTTGGCCTTATCCTTGGACGCCCCCTGGTGCCCATATGCAAAGCCCATCCGTCTACTACATCCCAAAATACCTTGCTGTCGAGGGTGAGCTTTGTCCTCGTCGCCTTCATCTTTGACCTGCACGATGGGATTTTTTGACTTAAAAGAGATAGACCAAGTAGTTTCCACCCAGGTGCAAGATCAAGTTGCCCGCCGATCCATCTCAGGAAAACCGGTCGATTGGGGTCTATCTGCTCAAGTTTTATTAGCCACTACGAACTACCCAAAATCAAAAGCGAGCCTCTCCTTGTGGGAAATACAAACTCTTCCCTCCCGTCCCCGTCCACATCCGCAACGGCAGGGGAATTCTCGAAGTTGTAGAACCAACCTGGGACGGATGTGTCCTCGAAGGGGACCCTCAGGACGACCTCTCCGTAAGGGTCCAGAAGCGTGATGTAGTACATCCTCACCGCCGGCTCAGCATGAGCGGGCTGCTCCCCTATGACTATGAGCCTCTTACCGTCCCCCTTCCAATCTATGAAATAGGCGTGGGTCGGATAGGCGTACGGTGATATCTCCCGAAACCTCCCGAGCACCTCCCCCTCCCCGCTCACCAAGATGCAGGGCTGGCGGAAGTTCCAGAGTTCGGATATCAGAACCTGCTTCCCTGGGATGTCCTCCCTCACTTTTTCCACCTCCACCCACTGGCCGTGGTTTATCTCCTCCCTTACGGTCCATATCAAGTTCCCCTCGGCGTCAAAGAGGCATCCACCGGTTGAGGTGAGGAGGTAGTTCTCCCCCTTGCCACGGACATCGTCTATGGCCACATAATCCACATGCCTGTCGGGCCCTATCTCCTCCAAGGGCTTGCTCCAGATGATCTCCCCCTTCCCGCTTATAAGGAAGAACTCCCTCCTCTCCCCCTGCTCCGAGGAGAGTGCTATCTCGTCCACCCCGTCGCAGTTTAAGTCCCCTGCCTGGACGAAGTGCTCGAAGGTGTGGTTCAGTCCCTCCATGTGCCATATCACCTTCAGGTTCCTGTCCAGGGCGTAGAGGTGTCCTCCGTTTACTGCTACTACGAGCTCCCTGAATCCGTCCCCGTCGAGGTCTGCAAACCCGAAGCTATCTATTGCGTTCCCTCCGTAATCCTTATAGCCTGGGGGGAGATTCACCCTCTCCTTTACCCTCCCTCCAGGGGCCAGCACGAGGACGTTGTTCTCCCCCTCGGGTTCCTCCCCTAAGAGGACCTCGACCTCCCCGTCTCCGTCCACATCCGCAACCTCCAGGGCTGTGGTGGAGTGCCTGTCCGTGTTGGGGACCATCCTCTCCCAGAGGACCTTCCCATCGTGGTCGAGGACCACGAGGTGTCTTCCCCCGTGCTCCACAGCTATGTACTCGCACCTACCGTCCCCGTCTATGTCCCTCACCCTGAAGCTGTAGCCAGGGGCAAATCCGAGCTGTATCTCCCTGAGGGAATAGTCCTTCATCCGGAACCTCCTTGAGGGGAGCTCGATAGGACCACCTCTATCCTCTCAGGGGAGCCCCTCACCCTCACGGCCACATACGGCCCGGTAGGGCCTGAAAGCGCCACGAGCTGAAACTCTGAAGGGGATACGACCTCCCCTTCCACCCTGAGTTCAGGGGAGGTGAAGCTGAAGCTCCTTCCTGAAAGCTCCATCCTTCCTCTCCCGTGGAAGCACCAGTCGTAGGGGAGTTCGTCCCTGCCGCGAAGTTCGTCTATCACCCTGAGCCTCCCGAGGTTCCCCTCCACGAGCACTGTCCGCCTGAGCTGGACCTTCTCGGATATCTTCGCCCACATCTTAACCCCGTCCTTTACAAGCTCTATCCCTCCGGGCTCCGGAGGATGGGGGTCGTGGGAGACCTCGACATCGGGGAAGAAGCCGTCCTGGGGCCTCATGTCCCTCCTATGGGGACGGTACCTTGCCACAGTGTTGTGGGCGTTGGGCATCCTGAAGTAGGAGAAGTGCTTGAGCATCTGGTAGTCCACCTTCCCAGGGTCCAGGGCTCCCGGCCTTCCAAAGGGCCACCATTCGAAGGAGCACCTCTCGTCGTGGGTGTGGCAGAGGTGGCGAGGATCGGACTTACATATCAGGTAACCCCCGAGCTCCTCCCTCAGGACGGCGAAGCCAGCACCCGGAAGGAGGAAGGCATCAGGGACCTCTGGTAGGGGGGAGGACCCGGGAAGATCGCAACCCGAGGCGAGGACGAACCCGAAAGGGAGGGTGGACTTCTCGAACCCGAATTCCTCCCTTTGCAGGAACGAATCCAAGGCCGATGTGTACCTGCCGTCCTGGGTGAGAACCGATGCCGAGGAGAAGAGGAAGGAGGGGTCGAATTCTCTGCCGGAGTCGTTCAGGGCAGGAAGGTGGCCGTCGGGGGTCAAGACCTCGAGCACCCAGTCCACCCCTGCTGCTGCCTTCCAGACCAGACCGTCCGAAAGCTCGATCCCCATCATATCCCTCATGAGAAGTGCATGGAGCAAGAGTCTTGCCACCACAAGGGTATGATAGCTTGGGGAGCACTCCAGCTGGGAACCGTCCTCAAGGATGGCAAACTCAGCATAAAGGAGGACCTGCTCGTTGCAAAACTCAACCCACCTCCTCCAGAGGGGAAGCCTCTCCCCGAGCCTTGCTGCGAGCAGCCCTGCGGAGGAGGCATCGAGAAGGGTGTGGTTGTTCCCAGGGTCAACCGAAAGCTGTATCTCAGTGAAACCCAGAAGGAAGAAGGGGAACATCCATCTGTACACCTGCTCTAACATCCCCCTCTCCCCTTCCCCAAGGAGGCCGGACTGGCCGAGGAGGTGCTCGACGAAGATGAGTTCCGGAAGGATATTGCCCTCCTGTATCGGCTCTACGCTGAGGCGGCCGGAGGATGCGTTGAGGGGGGTTCGGCTGCCCTCCGCTATCCTGTAGATCGCCCTGAGCAACCTCCTTGCGGCTTCGACCTTCTCAAGGTCCTCCTCCAGAACCCCCACGAGGGCCATGGCACCGAGCCTCCCGAAGTACCATCCGAGTGCCCTGCGGTTTATGGGATCGTTCCCCCGGTAGATCGGGGGTTCCTGGGCTGCGGTCTCATCGGCAAGCTTCATCAGCCTCCTGTAGATCAGCCCGGCCCTCCCCTCCATCCTACGCCTCCTGAGCCGGGCTATCTCATCCTTCTCCAGGAGGATGTATCCCATCTCGACGCCTCCTTACGAGGATGGTTGACCGGACCTCCAGGTCGAAGCAGATGTAGAGCCTCCCGTCCCTCACGCACCATCTCCCTGAGCTGAGGGGAGGTCCCGCCCGCTCGAGCTCCCTGTCCCCCTTGAATACCGATGCCGCATCGAAGCTCAAAGGAAGGCTCACCGTAAATTCCTCGCAGGGGAACTTGAGGAGGAGCCCATCCTCCACCTTCGCACATCTCGATGCAGCCCAGTGAGGGAGCAGCCGCTCACACGCTTTTGGGCCTCGAGCAGGGCCCTTGCGTATTCCTCCTTGACATCCCTTCCGAAGTTGGCCGGGGATGTCACCCCTGTGGCCTCTAACCTCACCTCCTTCAATATCTCGAGGGCCCTGGCTATGTAGGAGGTGAGGGTTCTGGCGTCCTGGCTTTAGGACCAGGTGTACTCGGGCACGCAGGGATAGACGAAGCCCCCCGTCCTCAGGTCGACCACCGGATTATGGGTGAGAACCTCGGGAGTGATGTCGAAGTTCTGGGCTATGTGCCCTCGGACCTCCTCCAGAAGCCTCCTTATAAGTATGGGCCTTTCTTCCCTCAGGGCCTGGTCGGGGGTCTCGGGGAACGTGCAGGGCATCAAAGTGAACTTCCCCTTTATCCCGGTCTCGTCTCACACCTCGAGCAGTATCCTCCTCAGGTTCTCGAGGCATCTCCTGGACGCCTTAACCTTAGGACCATAATGTGTCTCTAAGGTGTAGTATCCCTCGAACCCATCCTTCAAAAGGGCCCTGAGCTGTCCCCTCCAGTTCACATCCCCCTCCCCCACCGGGACATATCTCCCCTCCCTGGAGTCCTTTATGTGGAGGTGAACCATTATGTCCTTAATCTCCTCGTACTCTTCAGGGTATGGCTTTCCTCCCGAGCTTAGGGAGTTGCAGGGGTCCCAGTTCAGGCGAAGGTTGGGATGCCCCACCCTCTTTACTATCTCGGCGCTGAGCTTCCCCGTATCTGCCCAGCAGCCTGGCTCGTTCTCCAGTGCGAGCAGGATCCCCTCCTTCAAGGCACTATCTGCGGCCCTCCCCAGCATGTCCAGGACCTTGGAGGGGTAGCTCCCCATCCTTCCCCTTGGCCTATGGAAGCCGAAGACTATCACGAGGTCCGTCCCCAGCCTGTGGGCCAGATCGTAGGTCCTCGGGAGCATATCCTCCAGGTGCCTTTCGACCTCCTCAGAGTCAACCGGGAGCTTGAAGGCCCCGGGGGATAAGGCGCTTATCTCTATCCCGAATTCTTCCTTGACCTCGAGCACCCTTTCTATGTCCCTTCTGGATGTGTAGGGCACCCTCCCCGAGCAAAGGCCCCTTATCTCGAAGGCCCTTACGCCCCAGTCTGTACCTATCTCCACGGCCGTCGAGAAGTCAGAGCTTATCTCGTCGGAGACTATGGCTATCTTCATCTTATACACCTCAGCACCGGCACTGCCCTTATGCCGAACTTGAGGAAGCAGTAACGGTCCACCCATGGGCACTCAGGG
>DTYS01000025.1 GCA_012961755.1 Candidatus Latescibacterota bacterium | reverse complement strand
CGGAGGCTCGCCCGCCAGTACCACCCGGACGCCAACCCTGGAAACAGAGCCGCCGAGGAGAAGTTCAAGGAGATATCCGAGGCCTACGAGGTGCTCTCGGACCCGGAGAAGAGGAGGCAGTACGACCAGTTGCGCAAGTTCGGCGCGTCCGGGGCCTTCAACATAGATGAAATCTTCCGCAGGGGCTTCTCCTTCGACCTAGGGGGGTTCGGATGGCTGGGCGACCTCTTAGGGGAGCTCTTCGACTTCGGGAGGTGGGGAAGGCCAAAGAGCTACGGGCCAGTCAGGGGGGAGGATGTATACGCTGAGGTCGAGGTTCCGTTCGAAACCGCTGTATTAGGTGGAGATGTGACGGTGTCCGTTCCTAAGGAGGAGCCCTGTCCGGTATGCGGTGGCACAGGAGCCCAGCCCGGAAGCGCATCCGAGGTCTGTCCTACCTGCCACGGCCTCGGAACCGTATCCTACGTGCAGGGTGGGTTCGCCGTGAGCAGGACCTGTCCCACCTGCTACGGTAGGGGGAGGATGATCTCTCGGAACTGCGAAAGGTGCGGTGGAACCGGTCGTGCCTCCGTCGTGAGGAAGTACAGCGTCAAACTTCCCCCCGGAATCGATGACGGCGGCCAAGTGCGGCTGAAGGGACAGGGCAGTCCAGGGACCGGGGGACCTCCGGGTGACCTCATCCTGACCGTGAGGGTGAGACCTCACAGGTTCTTCGGAAGGGAGGGGGACGACCTGCTCTGCGAGGTCTCCGTACCTCGGGAGAAGGCCGAAAGGGGGACGAGGGTGAGGTTAAGGACCTTGGACGGAAGGAAGGTAGAGCTCAAGCTCCCCCCAGGTACAAGGGACGGTCAGACTTTCAGGCTCAGGGGACTCGGGGTCCCCGGGAGGGGAGACTTGTACGTTAAGGTGAGAACAACTTGAAGGAGGTTACCATGCGTAAGGTTCCTGTCATCCTGGGAGTTATAGGAATTCTGTGGGGTGTAAATACATATGCGTTCACCAAGGATGAGGAGAGGGCGATATCCCAGGTGGAAGCCATAAATAAGGCCTTCGCGGCCGTGGCGAAGAGGGTCATACCCTCGGTCGTGGTCATAGAGACCCTGGAGAAGGTCAAGGGCGTTCAGGTCCCATCTCCTTTTGAGGAGTGGCCCTTCGGAGACTTTTGGAGGAGGTTCTTCCCGTTCCCCGAACCCCCTCCGGGGGTGCACAGGGGTCTGGGCTCGGGCGTGATAGTGGACGGAGGTGACGGTAAGAAGTACATACTCAGCAACAACCATGTGATCAAGGGAGCGGACAAGATAACGGTGGTGTTCTACGACGGGAGGGAGGAGGAGGTCAAGGTCAAGGGTAGGGACCCGGAGACCGACCTAGCGGTGCTCGAGATGAAGACCCAGGACGTGCAGAGCCTCCCGTTCGGGGACTCCGACGAGCTCGAAGTCGGGGAGATAGTGCTCGCCGTCGGGAACCCGTTCCGTGAGTACCACACCCTCACTATGGGCATTGTGAGCGCCAAAGGACGCAGGGGCCTTAACCTTCCCGAAGCGCCGACCTATCAGAACTTCATCCAGACCGATGCCGCCATAAACCCGGGAAATAGTGGAGGCCCCTTAGTGAACATAAGGGCCGAGATAGTGGGAATAAACACTGCCATACAGACCAAGCCGACGGTAGGGGCGTACGTGGGGATCTGCTTCGCTATACCCTCGAACATGGCCAGGGAAGTGCTATACGAGATAGTCCAGACCGGAAGGGTGGTGAGGGGCTACCTCGGGGTGGGGATAGGGGACGTGGATAAGGATATGGCCGACGCCTTGGGCCTCAAGGAAAAAGGTGGGGCCATAGTAAACCAGGTGATAGAGGGAGGACCTTCCGAAGGGAAGCTCAAGAAGGGGGACGTTATAATTAAGGTGGACGACCAGGAGATTGAAAACGCCTCACACCTTATGCGCATAATAGCCAAATATGAGCCGGGGACCAGGGTGGAGCTCATCGTGTGGAGGGACGGCAAACTCCGTAAGGTGAGGGTCAAGCTCGGGGAAAGGCCACCAAGGGAGGCCTTGGCCGAAGGTAAGCCCCGGACCTTCAGGAAACTCGGGATAGGAGTCCAGACCCTCACCAAGGACTTGGCCGAAAGGCTCGGGTACGAAGGCGAGGAGGGGGTTGTGGTCAAATCGGTGGAACCGGGAAGTCCCGCGGACGACAAGGGGATAAGGAGGGGGGACCTGATAAAGGAGGTGGGGGGGAAAAGGGTCCGTTCGGTCGAGGACTACAGGAAGGCCCTTAAGGACCTGGAGCCCGGCCAGGCCGTGCTCTTCCTGATCCGCCGGGGCGATCGTACCTTCTACGTGGCCCTCAGGGTGCCG
Organism: Candidatus Latescibacterota bacterium; assembly: GCA_012961755.1. Taxonomy (GTDB): domain Bacteria; phylum Latescibacterota; class 4484-107; order B68-G9; family B68-G9; genus B68-G9. The sequence goes on along the minus strand of DTYS01000025.1, from coordinate 2,891 downwards.
GAAGAGGAAAAATGACGAGGGAGGTGGTACCTATGGATCAGGAGAAGTTAAAGTACTTCACCAAGCTCGTACTGAAGGAGAGGGAGCGCATCCTCCGCGGCTTGAGCAACGTGCAGGAGGATCTGAAGGAGACCTCCGAGGAAACCTTGATAGAGGAGATAGACAAAGCGTTCTCGAGCGAGGGGAGGGAACTTCTGAGCAGCTTCGTAGACAGACATACGGAGGGCTTGGAGGCCGTCAACCAGGCCTTAGAGAGGATAAAGGAGGGTACCTACGGGATCTGCGTAAGGTGCGGTAGGGAGATATCTGAGGAGAGGCTTGAGGCCATACCCACAGCCTCCCTCTGCCTCTCCTGCCAGCAGGAGCTGGAACGTCAGAGCAGGGCGAGCCAGGCCCTCATATCCTCCCCGCTAAGGCAATGGACCGAGGAGGATGAGGCCCTTGAGCCGGCAGCGGACGAGGTCGACGAGGAGGTGTAGACTGCCTGTCACTGCGACCTAACTTTGCCATAATGGCTTTATCCCCCTGGGGCCTCGGGCCCCGTTTGAGTATGGTATGGATTTTGCTCTCTTTTCTTGAAGCAAACCCTTAAAGAAAGGAGATGATGCATATGGGAAGGGTTATAGGCATAGACTTGGGGACGACCAACTCCTGCGTGGCGGTCATGGAGGGCGGCAACCCGGTCGTGATACCCAACTCCGAGGGCAGCAGGACCACCCCTTCCGTGGTGGCGTTCACCAAGGACGGGGAGAGGCTGATCGGAGGACCGGCGAAGCGTCAGGCCATAACCAACGCGGAACGCACGATATATTCTATAAAGCGCTTCATGGGTCGCAGGTACGATGAGGTCCTGGACGAGATAAGGAGGGTGCCGTTCAAGGTGGTGACGGGACCGAACGATACAGCGAGGGTGGAGGTGGACGGGAAGGTATACTCTCCCCCTGAGATATCCGCCATGATACTCCAGTACCTGCGACAGGTGGCCGAGGACTACCTCGGGGAGAAGGTAACGGACGCGGTGATAACAGTGCCTGCCTACTTCAACGACAGCCAGCGTCAGGCCACTAAGGACGCTGGCAAGATAGCCGGCCTTAACGTCCTCAGGATCATAAACGAGCCCACTGCAGCGTCCCTCGCCTACGGTCTGGACAAGAAGAAGAACGAGAAGATAGCGGTGTACGACCTGGGCGGAGGGACCTTCGACATCTCCATCTTGGAGATAGGGGATGGGGTCTTCGAGGTCCTTGCCACTAACGGAGACACCCACTTAGGTGGCGACGACTTCGACGAGCGTATAATAAACTGGCTGGCCGATGAGTTCTTGAGGGAAACCGGCATAGATTTAAGGAAGGACCCCATGGCCCTTCAGCGCCTTAAGGAGGCAGCAGAGAAGGCTAAGGTAGAACTTTCCTCTACCATCCAGACCGAGATAAACCTCCCCTTCATTACGGCCGATGCCAGTGGCCCCAAGCACCTCCAGAAGACCTTAACTAGGGCGAAGCTTGAACAGCTCGTTGAGGACCTCATAGAGAGGACCATAGGTCCTTGCGAACAGGCCCTCAAGGACGCCAAGCTCTCCCCGAGCGACATAGACGAGGTCATCCTCGTGGGAGGGCAGACCAGGATGCCCAAGGTGCAGGAGGTGGTGAGGGAGTTCTTCGGGAAGGAACCCCACAAGGGGATAAATCCCGATGAGGTCGTGGCGGTCGGTGCCGCCATCCAGGGGGCCGTGCTCTCGGGGGAGGTGAAGGATGTGCTGTTGTTGGACGTCACCCCGCTTTCGCTCGGGATAGAAACCTTAGGCGGGGTCATGACGGTGCTCATCCCCAGGAACACCACGATCCCCACGAGGAAGACCGAGATATTCACCACGGCGGCGGACAACCAGACCTCGGTGGAGATCCACGTCCTCCAGGGAGAACGTCCCATGGCGACGGACAACAGGACCATAGGCAGGTTCCATCTGGACGGAATACCACCGGCCCCGAGGGGTGTGCCCCAGATAGAGGTCACGTTCGACATAGATGCGAACGGGATCCTCAACGTCTCCGCAAGGGACAAGGCAACGGGTAAGGAGCAGAGCATAAGGATAGAGGCCTCCAGCGGCCTAACTCAGGAGGAAATAGAGAGGATGATGAGGGAGGCCCGCGAGCACGAGGCCGAGGATAGGAGGAGGAGGGAGCTCGTGGAGGTCCGCAACAGGGCCGACCAGCTCATATACGAGACCGAGAAGAACCTCCGTGAGATGGGGGCCAGGCTCAACCCGGACGTGAAGTCCAGGGTCGAAGCGGCGGTGGGTAGGCTTAAGGAGGCCGTGAAGGGCACGGACATAAACGAGATAAAGTCCGCAACCGAGGCCCTCACCCAGGCCTGGCACGAGGCTGCCGCCCAGATGTACAGGACGGCGACCGGCACTTCAGGATCTGGGACCGGAGGATCTCAGGCCAGCTCGGGCGGTTCGCGGGACAAGGGTGGGGCTGTGGATGCGGACTTTGAGGTCGTGGAATAACTTGCAAAGGGGACGGGACCTCGCCCGTCCCCTCTTCTAAGGACATCTTGACCATGCAGGATGGAAGGTATATCTTAGGAGGTGGTGCTATGCCTACCTACGAGTACCGATGCAAAAGGTGTGGATATCGGTTCGAGGTCTTCCAGGGCATAACCGCCGAACCCCTCTCCACCTGCCCGAAATGTGGGGGGAGCATAAAAAGGCTCATAGGGATGGGAGGGGGGTTCCTTTTTAAGGGCTCGGGGTTCTACATAACGGACTACAGGAGCGAGAGCTACAAGAAGGCGGAGAAGAGGGAATCCTCGGAGGGAAATAAGAAGGATGAATAGGGGGGATATGAGGTCTTCCGTCCCCTTCCTCCTCTTGACCGTGATCCTCCTCG
>DTYS01000024.1 GCA_012961755.1 Candidatus Latescibacterota bacterium | reverse complement strand
CTTATGGTATATGTGACGATAAACGACATCTACAAGCTCCTTAAATACTGAACCTTTGTTCAATATCTTAAGCTTCCTCGCCATATCTTTTCCTTTTTCCCGAATTTTCCCTTGACATTTTCTGAGCAGGATGTATCTTTTCAGGTGGTGGAAAGTGGGGGAAAGTGGAGAAATTACCCATTCAAATAAGACAAGGACTTACATAGAAACAGTCCTCCGACGGCTTAATTACACTTTATAGTGTGTGTATAATCCAGGGACCGAGGTTATGGCGGATTTCGTAGGATATTACGAGGTCACCGTGGATGATAAGGGCAGGCTTTACGTCCCTGCTGCCTTTAGGAAGGTCCTTCCCTCGGAGGCGAACGACACCTTCGTGATAACGATGTGGTTCGAAGGATGCTTGGCGGTGTACGGCCCCGATTACTGGGAGGAGCTCAAGAAGAGGTTGCGCTCGAAGCTTTCGCCGATGAGGGAGAGGGACCGGCGCTTCCTCAGGTTATTGATCCCTCAAGCGATCGAAGTAAAGGTGGATCGGCAGGGAAGGATTAACATACCTAAGAGACTTCTGAAGTTCGCCCAGATCAAAGATCGGGCGGTTGCGGCAGGAGTGCTGGACTATTTTGAACTTTGGAACCCTGAAATTTATGAGGAGCACCTCAAGGGCTCCGAGCTGACGGAGCTCAGCGAGGTCCTGGAGCTATGATCAGGCCCTTGAAGCTTTCCGGAGCGTTCCATGTGCCGGTTATGCTTGAGGAGGTCCTGGATGTCCTCGTTTGGAACGAAGGTGGGATCTATGTAGACGGCACCGTCGGCGGTGGAGGACATGCGGAGGGGATATTGGCACGTACAACTGGAAGGCTCGTGGGGATGGACAGGGATCCGGAGGCGATAGCTGAGGCCGAAAGGAGACTGGCCCCGTTCGGGGAGAGGGTGAAGTTGGTCCAAGCCAGGTTCTCGGATATGGAGGAAGTTCTAAAGGAATTGGGAATAGAAGAGGTTGATGGTGTGCTGTTGGACCTGGGGGTCTCCCAACACCAGATAGAGGACCCGAAGAGGGGCTTCAGCTACAGGCAGGACGGCCCCTTAGATATGAGGATGTCCATGTGCGGTCCCTCCGCCGAGGATGTGGTCAACCGATATCCGAAGGAAGAATTGGAGAGGTTGTTCAGGGAGTACGGAGGAGAAAGGTTCGCAAGGAGGATAGCCGAGGGCATATGTAGGGCGAGGGAGAAGGCTCCTATAAGGAGCACGGGCCAGCTGAGGGATGTGATCCTATCTGTGATTCGTAATTCTATGCCTCACAAAGTATTATCAAGAATATTTCAAGCTATAAGGATCGAGGTGAACCACGAGCTCGAGGAGCTGAGGAAGGGTTTAGATGCGGGTGTCTCCCTCCTCGGCCGAGGTGGGCGCATGGCCGTCCTGAGCTACCATTCCTTGGAGGACAGGATTGTGAAGGAGAAGTTCCGGAGGTGGAGGGAGGAGGGGAAGGTCGAGCTTTTGGGCAGGTTCCTCCCGAGCCCGGAAGAGGTCCGGAGGAACCCTCGGACGAGGGGAGCTAAATTAAGGGCGGTCGGGAAACTTTAGGAGGCGATATGTCGGGCAGAGGGTTCAGGTTCCTGATGCTCGTCGTTGGTTTGGGGGCGATCTGTTCGCTCGCCTTCATATGGGAGCTGGAGACCACGAGGTTGCTTGCCGAGGAGGTGGAAAAGTTGGAGAGGGAAAGGGAGGAGGCCTTCGCCCGGCTGGAACAGGTCAGGGCGGAAGTATCCTACCTCTCCCGCAGCGAGAGGGTCACGCGGATCGCCTCTGAGAGACTTGGTATGACCTTCCCCGAGGAGCTCCCAGCCTTAGCATATCTGTGGGACGAGGAAGGTGAACCCGAGGGGACCGATGGGTCGGCATCCCCGATAAAGAAGCTCTTCGGAGATGGAGCGTTCGCCGAGGTTAGGGTAAAGCGGTGATACCGAAAGTACACCGAAGGAGGCTTTTCCTCCTGACGCTCCTGCTCGGGGCCTGTTGGACGGGCTTAGCCTTGAGGCTAGTACAGGTCCAGCTCGGAGATAACGAAGCCTACGCCTCCAGGCTCGAGCGACAGTCCCAGCTGCGTCTCAAATTACCCGCCCGCAGAGGCGACATATTGGACCGTAAGGGGCACATTCTGGCCTTGGATCTGGAGGGCTTCTCCTACTATATCTTCGCCCCGGCCGGGGATCCGTATCGGACGGCCCGCCTGTTTTCGGAGGTGGGGGACGTTCCCTACTACGTACTCCTGTCCAAGCTCAGAAGGAAGGGTTTCGTATGGCTGGCGAGGGGGCTGGGGGAGAGGGAGGCCATCGCCGTGAGAAGATGGAAGCTCTCCGGGGTGAGGGAGTACAAGGAGTTCAGGAGGGCCTACCCTATGGGGGACGTGGCATGTCAGGTATTAGGGTACACCGACGTGGACGGGAAGGGGATAGAGGGAGCGGAGTTGGAATTCGACGAGTACCTCAGAGGAAGGTCCGGATGGGCGCTCAGGAGGAGGAACGGCAGAGGTGGGTGGATACCCGAGGACCTGCCTATGAGGCCTCCGAGGGACGGGGCGGATATCGTGCTCACCTTGGACGCGGAGGTACAGTCCATCTTGGAGGAAGAGCTCAAGGCGGCAGTTGAGAGACACAGGGCCCGCTCGGGGATGGGGATCGTCATGGTGCCCAGGACCGGCGAGGTACTGGCCATGGCGAACGTGCCCAAGTTCGATCCGAAGCACCCGGAGGACTACCATATGTGGACAAGGAAGAACAGGACCATCACCGACATCTACGAACCCGGCTCCACCTTCAAGATAGTAACGGCTGCCGCCGCCTTGGAGGAGAAGGTTATATCCCCGGAGGATTCCTTGTTCTGCGAGGAGGGCGCGTTCCTGGTCGCGGGGGGGAGGTTCAGGGACGCCCATCCGTACGGATGGCTGACGTTCAGGGAGGTAGTGGAACTTTCGAGCAACATAGGGACCATAAAGATAGCCGAAAAGTTGGGCAAGGGGGTACTCTACAGGTATGCGAGGGCCTTCGGCTTCGGAGCCGAGACGGGTATAGACCTTCCCGGGGAGGTGAAGGGTATATTGAGACCTCCTTCGGCCTGGTCCGGGAGGTCCCTGGCCTCGATAGCCGTCGGTCAGGAAGTATCCGTCACGGCCATCCAGATGGCCTGCGCGTACGCCGCCGTGGCCAACGGGGGGATGCTGATGAGGCCCCAGATAGTTCTGGAAGTGAAGGGAGTGGGGGGGAAGGTGCTCAAGAGGATGAAGCCTGAACCCTTAAGGAGGGTGATCTCCGAGGAAACGGCCCGGAAGCTCGTGGAGTTCTTGGAGGGCGTCGTGGAGAGGGGGACTGGGAGGGAGGCGAGGATACCCGGCGCGAGGGTGGCGGGGAAGACCGGCACGGCCCAAAGGCCGCTCGAGGGAGGAGGAGGATACGCTCCGGGGGAGTTCGTCGCTTCCTTCGTGGGGTTCCTGCCGGCCGAGGACCCTGAGCTTCTTTGTTTGGTGGTCATAGATACCCCTAAGGAAGGAGGACACTACGGAGGTCAGGTGGCAGCTCCGGTCTTCAGAAGGGTGGTGGAGAGGGTGCTCTCGCTTCCGGGCCATCCACTCTCTAAGAGGATTCAGGAGATGTTGAAGAGGACGCCAGAGATGGTGCGGGTGCCGGATGTTACGGGGCTTCCTCCGGACGAGGCCTTGCAGGTCCTGTCGGGGATCGGGGTGAAGGGGGAGGTCCAGGGCACGGGAGGAGTCGTGATGAGACAGTACCCGGAGCCGGGCTGTGAGGTGCCGGAGGGTGGGAGGGTGGTCCTCACGCTCGGGGGTGGAGGGATATCCGGTGGTAAGCTACCGGACCTTAAGGGCCTGACCCTCAGGGAGGCCATGAGACGGTTGAAGGCCTTGGGGGTCGGGGTGAGGATGTACGGGAGCGGCAGGGTGGTGAAGCAGAGTCCAGGTGCAGGGGTGGAGGTGAGGGGGGGAACGGTCTGCATCCTGGAGGGGCGCAGATGAAACTTTCGGAGCTCTTGGAGGTCCTTCCGGAGGCCAGGGTCGACGGCGAGCCCTCGGCCGAGGTGCGGGGGATCAAGTACGACTCCAGGGAGGTGGAACCGGGGGATATCTTCGTGGCGCTTAAGGGGGGGCGTCTGGACGGGCACGATTTCGTGCGGGAGGCGTGCAGGAGGGGGGCGGTGGCGGTCGTGGTAGAGAGGAAAGTCGGGGCGTCGGGGACGGTGAGGGTGGTCGTAGGGGACACCAGAAAGGCCCTGGCCCTCCTCTCCTCTAAGTTTTTCGGGGAGCCGGCGAAGAAGTTAAAGATTATAGGGGTTACTGGGACGAACGGGAAGACCACGGTCAGCTTCCTCGTGCGCTCGGTTCTGGAGGAGGCAGGCGTGCGCACGGGGCTGATAGGGACGGTGGAATACGTCATAGGAGGGAGGAAGTTCCCTGCGTCCCTGACCACCCCCCTCCCCCCCGAGCTGCATAGGGCCTTCGGCCGCATGGTGGACGCCGGGGACCGCGCGGTCGTCATGGAGGTATCCTCGCATTCCTTGGCCTTGGATAGGGTGTACGGTCTGCCGTTTTCGGTGGGCGTGTTCACCAACCTATCACGGGACCATCTGGACTTCCACCTCACTATGGAGGATTACTTTAAGGCTAAGGCGAAGCTTTTCGAGATGTTGGAACCTTCAGGGTGGGCGGTGTACAACGGAGACGACCCCTACGGAGCTATGCTCCGGGAGCACACGAATGCCCAGCTCCTTTCCTACGGGCTTTCGGAGGGCGTGGACGTGAGGGCGGAGGACGTTGTGTGCGACAGACAGGGGATGGTGTTCACGTTAAGGTCCCCCTGGGGGGACTTCTTTGTGAGGTTGAGGCTTTCAGGTAGGTTTAATGTGCACAACGCATTAGCTGCAGCAAGTGTGGGATTGGCGTTGGGGATGAGGCCGGAGGACGTGGTAAGGGGAATGGTCTCAGTGGAAAACGTTCCCGGAAGGTTCGAGAGGGTAGACTTGGGGCAAGGCTTCGAGGTCATAGTAGACTACGCCCACACCCCTGACGCTCTGGAAAACCTCCTGCTTTCCGCAAGGGAGATATCCAAGGGGAGGGTCCTGGTGGTCTTCGGATGCGGAGGTGACAGGGACAGGGGAAAGAGGCCTCGGATGGGGGAGATAGCAGGTAGGCTCGCCGACTTCGTCTTCGTCACGTCCGACAACCCCCGGAGCGAACCTCCGGATGAGATCATAGAAGATATACTGGAAGGGATGCCCGAGGGGGCGAGGTACGTGGTCGAGGAGGACCGAAGGAGGGCGATAGGAAGGGCCATAAGGACGGCCAGGGAGGGGGATGTTGTGGTAATAGCCGGCAAGGGGCACGAGAGCTATCAGATCGTCGGGGACAGGAAGTTCCCGTTCGACGATAGGAAGGTAGCTAAGAGGTTCCTGGCTGAACGGATGGGGATATGGAAGCTATACGGCTCGGCGAAATAGCTGAGGTTGTGAGGGCGGAGCTCCGCGGCGACCCGGATTCAGTTCCCACGGGAGCTTCCGTGGACTCCAGGACCCTTAGGAAAGGGGAGATCTTCTTCGCCCTCAGGGGGGAGCGCACAGACGGGCATATGTTCGTGGGCGATGCCCTGAGGAAGGGAGCCTCGGCGGCCGTGGTGGGGAGGAGGTGGATGGAGGAGAATCCTGATGTGGGACCGCTCTTGGGGGTGGACGATCCCCTTAAGGCCCTCGGGAAGCTCGGGGCCTGGTATAGGAGGAGGTTAGGGGTGGAGGTGGTGGCGGTCACCGGCTCGAACGGCAAGACCACGGTCAAGGAGATGACCGCCGCTGTCTTAGGGGCGAGTTACAACGTGCT
>DTYS01000023.1 GCA_012961755.1 Candidatus Latescibacterota bacterium | reverse complement strand
GAGCCTCTCCAGGTCGCTCGTGATCCTGAAGAGCACGTATCCTAAGGAGAGGCTGTTCACCCTCAGCAGGACCATGACTATCACCAGCACGGTTATGGGCTTGACCCAGGCGGGGTGAAGGAAGGTTCGCTCGAGCAGGGGTTCGGAGCCCGGAGGTGGCACGAGCCAGTCGGGTATGTAGGGAGCCAGACCCTGGGCCGGAGGGGATTGGACGAAGTACTGGTCCCATATGGGACCTGCGAACGGCCCACCGAAGAGCACAGCGCTCGTCCCGAGCTTGGCACCTATGGATATGAGTCCCCCTGCGACCCAGTAGAGGATTATTATCTCCTGGGTCTTGAGGCGCACGAAGGCCCTCTTCATTATTTCTATGAAGAGTATTATGGTGACCCACTCCGAGGCCCCGGCCATACTTTGCCCTGTGACGAGCCCTAAGTATATGGCCCCAGGAAGCATAACGAAACCCACGAAGAGGGCAGCCCACACCGTCTTCATGTTGAAGCCGGGCTCGTAGGGAGCCTCCTCAGGCATCAGGCGATATTCCTTCCCCCGCTCCATGCGACCTCCTCACCCTCCCTCGAGTACCTCTCCTTCACTTCCTGAGGGACAGTGCGCCATACCAAAAACCTCTTCCTTAGGACGTTCAGGAACCTCCTGTTTATCCTCCTCCACGATGCCACATCCCCGCTGAGCCTGTGGATGTGGAGGAGGATCGTGTACACCCCGTGCCGTCCGGTGGGAATGGCAGAAAGTTCCACCTCCTGGCTTATGCCGAGGTCGTAGGGTGCGAGCCATATCCGGGAGCCTAAGATATAGATATCGCCCTCGGGCGAGCGCTCGGCCGAAAGATCGACGTCCTCTGTCAAGAACTCCCCTATCGAGCTTTCCCCGTAGGACTCGAACACCCTCGCAAGGTAAGCGAAGAGCCCCAGTACCTCGGCCCCCGAGACCGTGAACGGAAACTCGAACTTCCAGTCGTCCCCCTCGGGCTCGGGGAACTCCCACCTCCTGGTCACGTCCGGCACCGACATGTCGGCGGCCTTCTTAGCAGGGTAAAGGGTCGAAAGGAACACCGTGGCCATGACCACGGCCGTCGACCAGACGGCCGAAAGCGAGGAGTAGTTGAGGGAGAGGCCCCCGAGCTTCCCCCAGCTCAAGAGCGCCAGCGCCAATACCTGGCCCAGCAGGTACCCCACGACGGCCCCTATCGTGGCGAAGACAGCGGCCTCCGCCATGAAGAGCGCAGCTATGTGCACGGGGGCCAGGCCCACGGAGGAGTATATCCCTATCTCCCTCGTCCTCTCGTACACAGCGCCCATCATGGTGTTCAGGACTATAAGGGCCGCAACGAGCACCGGCACTATAAGGTTCCCGACGCCGGATATCGACGTGGCCCCCATGGAGGTGTACACCGTCACCTTCCTTCCCTTCCCCACGAAGACCGGAAGCGCAATTCTGGTCACGAACTCCTTGACCTCCTCCTCTAAGTCCCCTTTGAACTTCGCCACTGCTATTGAGCGTAGGGTCCCCCCGAGCTCCCTGACCTCCTCGTAGGGAAGTATCATAGTATTGCTGGACTCCAGATGTATGAAGGACTGGAAGGGTTCGGTGGCCAGGACCTTGGGGTTCTGCTGGGCCTCCTTCTGCATCTTGGCCGCCTCGCTGGCCACGTCCACCGGCGTGAGCTTCTCGTCGTCCAGGTCCCTCATGCGGTTGAACTTATCGGAATCTATCAGCCCTACGACCCTGTAGTCCGACCCCAACATCCTTATCCTCGTCCTTCCCACGTCCTCCGGACCTATCCCCACGAGCTCGGCCATGTCCGTCGGAAGTATACATACCTTCCTTTCCTCGTCCCTGAACCATCTCCCCGCCACAAGGAGGCTGTCTATCCTAGCGACGTCCGGCTCCCGAGGTGTGAGGCCCAGGATCGCGTAGGCGAAGCTGTACCTTCCGGTCTCAGGTATGTCGAACCTTATGTACGCCCTCTCCGACCTGGCCAGCGAGAGGTACCAGGCCCTCGGCGAGACCGTGGCCCTCCCCGAGAAGGTGCTCTCTATGTAGTCCAGGACCACATCCTGCATCCCCCTCCATGCCCTGTCCCTCACCAGTATCCCCTGGTACGGGGGTTCGTTACCCCTCGGGAGCCTGTAGAACTTTATGGAGGTGCGGACCGATGTAAAGGAAAGGACCGTGAAGGAGACCAAGATGAGGGTGATAGCGGTGAGGGCAGTACGCACCTTGCGCTTCCTAAGGTTCGATATCCCCAGTGATATCGCGGCGGCCGTAGCGCTCAGCCTCCTGACGTCGGCCTCGTGCACGCCGGTCTGGGCCCTCTTCTTCCTCCCGGCCTCCTGCCGGAACTTGGTCCCCAATATACCCACCACGACGACGCTCATGGCGAAGACTATGAAGGCCAAAAGGATTATGTAAGGAGAGTTGGTGAGCTTGAAGGCCGGATGTACGAACCTGAGCACAACGAAGACCGAGAGGAATATCCCCGCGAACCCGGCGATCCTCCTCCTTATGTCCGTGGACCCGAAAAGTAGCCTCTCCAAGAACAGTGAGAAGGGCACGAGGAGCGCGAAGTAGAATATTATCCCCCTTACGGTGTCGTTGGCCGTGGACTTCACCTCGGGGTATGCCCTGTTCTCCATACCCCAAGCTTCCCTGAGGGATGCGATGAACTTGCTGTACTCCTTCCTCTCGAGGAAGGACCTAGCCTCCAGGAGCTTCTCCCTCGCCCTCTCGTGGAGCCTGAAGAGCCTCTCGTTCCTGACGCCGTACTTGGAAAGCATCTTCATCCTTACATCGTCCAGGACCCACGTGTCCTTAGCGCTCAGGTAAGCTGGCACGAAGAGCACCCCATCGTCCACGAGGTACCCCTTCCCCTTGGCGGCCTCCAGGAACTCCCTCGTCACCTCCTTCGGGTCCACCGGGTTTAAGAGGAGCTCATCCGGGGCGTTGGTGAGCAGGTACTTTATCCCGAAGAGCCCGGTGGACATGAGGACCTTAACATGGGTCCCCGGCCTTGCATACACCACGGCCGCTAAGGTCACCTTGTCCTCGGTCCTGCTCTGCCTTTCCACGTAGTCCATACCGTACCACTGGAGGGGAGCGTCGTTCTCGCCGAGGACCACCATGTGGTCTAAGGCGCAGAGGTGTCTGGAGTCAACTATGTCAAACAAGCTCAGTGCCCTACACTTGAAAACGACCTCCACCATCTCGTCCTCCCACCACACGTACTTCTGGGTTATGGGGAAGGACTTGTCCCCCTCCTGTCCGAGGTCCGGGGCCGAGGTTATGTTCCCGTATTCGTCCAGTTGATAGGCCAAGATCTTGTTGGACCATGTGTTCCTCATTATGTCGAAGAAGAACCTACCCTTCTCCTTTCCCTCGGTACCGGTCCTTGCGACCACGAGCGTCCTTACCCCCGCAACGCTGTTCGGCCCAGGCTGCTGGTACACGACTATCGCCCCCGGGACCGGGTCCTGGGGCACGGCGAAGTTCACCTCCCTGTTGAACCAGTATACCATCCCGCTGAGACTATGTCCCTGGTCCTTGAGGTTGAGCTTCGCCTCCACGAAGAAGTCCGGGTCACGCGTGGCGCAGAGGAGGAGCCCCGCCACGGTCCTTATCTGGCGGGTGAGGGCGCTCACATCCACATATTCGGGCCTATCCAAAGGGGTGTCCACCCTCTCCCTAGGGTCGTCCGGGGTTACAAAGGATATCCCGCCGAACCCGACGAAGACGGCCGCCTCGTGGTCGAGCGCCAACCGCGTAGGCATGAAGTTCCTCCATGTCCGCCTGGAAGGTGCTATAGCGTCCACGAACCTCTCCTCCCCCGGGAAGAGTTCCTCGGAGTACTCGGAGAACTTTTTGGCGTAGGGGGCCATCATGTTCTTCTGGTAGTTGTTGGTGCCGCAGCTCGGGTTGTAGAACGTGCCCATGGTAAAGGCCGCCACCCTGTCGTCCCCGCTCGAAAGGTCCAGTCCTACGAAGAGCTTAAAGTCTATCCTCTCTTCGGGAGGTATCCTCTTCCTGAAGAAATCGCTCTTACGGGAGTGGCGGTAGAGGAAGTTGTTGACCCCCGAAAGCCCCTGGAAGTGGGCGGACGTGGCGAGGAACATCACGGTGTACTTGGGAGGATGTCGTCTCAGTACCTTTGCTACCTGAAGGAGGGCTGTTATCCCACATGCGTTCTCGGCCCCGGGAGCGAGGGCCGGGACCACCGAGGCGGCGTCGTAATAAGCCTCTAAGATCAATATCTGGTCCCTCCACCTCCTCTTTCCCGGAGGCATAAGCTCGTCGGAGCCGTAGATGAACCCGTAGACGTTCTTCGCCATGACCTCCTTCCAACGCATGGAGGCCCTGAGCCTGACCTCCGCCCCCTCATCTACAAGCTCCATGATCCTGGCCAGGTGCTCCTTTTCTACCCAGAACCTCGGCACATCCGCAGGGACCTTAAGGAACTTATAGGACGCCTCCTCCCTCGTGACATGGCCGTCGTCGTAGAATATGATAGCCTTCGCTCCGAGCGCCCTCGGGTTCAGGTAGTCATCCCCACAGCCGAAGTCCATGATGACCACGCTCCCCTCCACCTCCTTCCCGTCGAGCTCGTGAAAGGTTCCCTTACCTCCGTAGATCAGGTGTCCGGAGGTCCCCTCGGGGGGAAGCGAAGGGGGCTTCACCTGGTTAGGCCAGAGGCAGTAGAGCGGAACCCTCTCTCCCGTCCTCAGGACCTCAAGTTCGGCCCCTTCGTCCACGGGCACCACGACCGGGAAGGAGTCCACCCTCACATCCTCAAGTCCTATCCTTCGGAACTCCTCCTCGATGTACCTGAAGGCCTCCTCACAGCCTGGGTATCCCACCACCCTGGAGCCGAGCGACGCGAAGAAGTCGAGGGTCCCCCTCACCTCGGACTCGTCTATCGAAAGGACGAGCCTCCTCTCCTCCGAGCGTCGGGGCACTACCTCCCTCTCCCGCTCCTCTATG
>DTYS01000022.1 GCA_012961755.1 Candidatus Latescibacterota bacterium | reverse complement strand
TGAGGCCTTCCGACACGACGCTGCTCACATCCCTCCCCGTCATGGGGACAGGTGGAGGTTGAACCTGAACAGGTGCGGGGGAAGGACGAATCCCCAGTTTTCGACCTGGTCCCCGGTGCACACACCGAGGCCGGACTTCCACGTGCCGGAGGACTTCGGGGAGGTCATGTTCTCAGAGGAGTCGGTGAGGAGGAAGGATGAAGCTTACGATCCACTCGGACCTTTCGGAGGAGAGCCTCACCTACGCAAGGCAGCTCGGTGTAACCCACCTCAAGGTGGACGGAGGTAGGTTCATGGAAGGGCGTAGGGGTCCCGTCCAGCGTGAGAAGCTTATGGAAGCCGTCAGGCTGGCCGGGTCCTACGGGCTGAAGATAGGGGTCGTGCTGCTCCCTCAGGACCCGGGGAGCCAGCACTGGAACATCAGGCTCGGAAGGCCCGAAAGGGAGACAGAGGTGGAGGACGTTTGCAGCTCGGTAGAGGTCATAGGAAAAGCGGGGATCCCTGTGGTGGAATACGTGTTCAACCTCACGGCCATCTGGGGTTCCGAGTTCGGCCCCTTCGCCAGAGGAGGCGCCCGGACGAGGCGCTTCGACTACGAGGTTGCCAAGCAGGCCCCTGCGGAGCCCGCATTTCGGGCGAGCGAGGATGAGATCTGGGAGAGGATAGAGTTCTTCCTCAGGAGGGTGGTCCCCGCGGCGGAATTGGCAGGTGTAAAGCTTGCGTGCCATCCCGACGACCCGCCCGTCCCGAGCTTAAGGGGGGAGACCAGGGTGCTGGGCACGATAGAGGGGTTGAAGAGGTTGATAGAGATCGTCCCGAGCGAGGTGAACGGCATAAACTTCTGTCAGGGCACCGTAGCCGAGATGGGGGTGGACGTTATAGAGGCGATAAAGTACTTCGGCTCGAGGGGGAAGATACACCACGTGCACTTCAGGAACGTCAAGGGCTCGGTCCCGAGGTTCACCGAGAGCTTCGTAGACGACGGGGATGTGGACATGTTGGAGGCCATTCGTGCCTATAAGGAGGTAGGATATACGGGAACAATAATGCCTGACCACGCCCCGGGGGTACTGGGGGATCACCGCCTCGGGCATGCCTTCGCATTGGGATACATCAAGGCCCTCATGAAGGCCGTCGGAGTTCCGGAGGAGTAGATGGCCAGCTTAGACTACGCGATCGTCGCCCTGTACATGGTCCTGGTCGCGGGGATCGGAGTCTGGGCGAAGGGGTTGATACATGGACTCGAGGACTACTTCGTAGCTGGAAGGAAGGCGCCCTGGTGGGTAGCGGCCATCTCACATCATATCTCAGGGTACAGTGCCTTCGTCTTCGTGGGCTACGCTGCGGTGGCGTACAGTGTGGGCTTCAATATCTGGACCTTGTCCGCCCTCCCCTGCTTCTTAGCCATGAGCCTCGGGGCCTTCGTCTGGGCTCCCCGCTGGGTGAGGCTAAAGGTGATGACCCCGGTGGAGTACCTGGAAAGGAGGTTCAACAACCTCGTCCGGCAGCTCGTGGCCTGGAGCGGGATACTAATAAAGTTCATGGATGAGGGCCTGAAGCTTTACTCCCTCGCCCTGATCGTGGCCACCTGCACGGGGCTTCCCCTGGAGTGGACCATAGCCGGATGCGGCGTGGTGGCCATAGCGTACCTTCTGCTCGGGGGTCTCTGGGCCGAGATGATGACGGACTTCGTACAGTTCCTAGTGCAGTTCGTAATAACAATCCTGCTCGTTCCCGTGGTCCTCAAGGCCGTGGGTGGCTGGGGCTCCATGTGGGCGCAACTTCCACCGGACCGCTTCAGGCTCTTCAGCGAACGCTTCGACCTTCCCTACATCCTCGTGTTCTTAGTCGTCATAGTCCTGAGCTACAACGGGGGGACGTGGGGCCTCGCACAGAGGTTCTACGCCTTGGGAAAGCCCGGGGATGCCAAGAAGGCGGCGCTCCTCTCGGCCGCCCTGTACCTCGTGTACCCCTTGGCCATATACATCCCCGTGTGGGCCTCACCTATACTTCTGGGCCCCCTCGCTGAGGGGCAGAGGGAGCAGGCGTACATCCTCGTGGCCCGGAAGTTCCTGCCGACGATAGCCCCCGGGCTACTCGGGCTTCTGGTGAGTGCCATGTTCGCCGCAACCATGTCTATGATAGACTCGGACATAAACGCTCTGGCAGCGGTCTTCACGAAGGATATCTACCAGAGGACCTTGAACCCCAAGGCAAGGGAGGAACGGCTCTTCAGGGTGGGCCTCGTGGCCACCGCCGTATTTGGGGCGATCACGGTCGCGTTCGGCTTAGCCACGGTGCAGATAAAAGGTGCGGAGAGGGCCTTCTCCGCCATGGTCAAGTGGTACGCTGCCCTGCTGGGACCGGTGACGGTCCCGCTTCTGTTCGGTATGCTCTACAGGCGCACGAGCTGGAGGGGGGCTTTGGGAGCGTGGATCGGAGGGTTCATCACCTTCGTGGTATGTAAGTACTGGTTGGTGGGCTTGGTCGTGCGAGCCTTGACGGGCCATCCTCCGAGCGACGAACTCGCCTGGACATTGTACACGGGAGCGGAACTTTCGGTCACCTTCGGGATATTTCTCCTGGAGGGTCGCCTAGGAAGGATGACCGAAGGGGAAGAGAGGAAGGTGGAGGCTCTCTTC
>DTYS01000021.1 GCA_012961755.1 Candidatus Latescibacterota bacterium | reverse complement strand
TTCCGGGGTGGGCGATTAGCTCAGACGGCTAGAGCGCCACGCTCACATCGTGGAGGTCACTGGTTCGAGTCCAGTATCGCCCACCATAGTTTCTGAAGCGATCGTTCCTTCCCGATGAAACCTGCCATACTTTTCCCCGCTTAGGATTTAAGAATGGACATATCCGAGCTTAAGGCCAAAACTACATCCGAACTTGTACAATTAGCTCAGGAGCTCGAGATCCCCGACTACGATGACCTGGGAAGGCGGGAGCTTATCTTTAAGATCCTCAAGGCACAGGCTCAGAAGGAGGGGATAATCTACGGGGAGGGGGTGCTCGAGATACTTAAGGAAGGATACGGCTTCCTCCGTTCCCCTGACTATAATTACCTCCCCGGCCCCCACGACATATATGTGGGTCCGGCCCAGATCCAGAAGTTCGGTCTGAGGACCGGGGACACCGTATTCGGGCAGATAAGGCCGCCCAAGGAGGGGGAGAGGTTCTTCGCCCTTTTGAAGATAGAGGCCGTAAACTACGAACTTCCCGAGAGGGCCAAGGACCGTCCCTTCTTCGACGAACTCACTCCGATATACCCCAACGAGAAGTTCAACCTGGAGGCGGACGGCGACATATCCATGAGGATAGTCGACCTCCTCTGCCCCATAGGCAAGGGACAGAGGAGCCTTATCGTCTCCCCTCCGAGGGCGGGCAAGACGATGCTCCTTCAAAAGATAGCCAACAGCATAACGAGGAACCATCCGGATGTAAAGGTCATAGTGCTCCTCATAGACGAGAGGCCCGAAGAGGTCACCGATATGGAGCGTTCGGTCAAGGCCGAGGTCATAAGCTCGACATTCGACGAACCTCCATCCCGTCACCTTCAGGTCGCGAGGATAGTGCTGGAGAAGGCCAAGAGGCTCGTCGAATACGGCCACGACGTCGCGATACTTTTGGACAGCCTCACGCGCCTTGCCAGGGCCAACAACGCCGAGGTCCCTCACAGCGGAAGGGTCCTTTCGGGGGGCGTGGACGCCACGGCACTCCAATGGCCCAAGAGGTTCTTCGGGGCGGCGAGGAACATAGAGGAGGGAGGTAGCCTCACCATCATAGCCACGGCCCTCATAGAGACGGGAAGCAGGATGGACGAGGTAATATTCGAGGAGTTCAAGGGTACGGGGAACATGGAGCTCAAGCTCGACAGGGGCCTGTCGAACCGGAGGATCTTCCCGGCGATAGACCTGAGCTTATCCGGCACGAGGAAGGAGGAGCTCCTGCTTCCCGAGGAAGTGCTCAACAGGGTCTGGATACTCAGGAAATTTTTAGACCAGATGCCCCCCGCAGAGGCGATGGAGTTCCTCATAGAGAGGATAAGGGAGACCAAGAACAACAAGGAGTTCTTGGAGAGGATGAGCTCCTGAGGGGAGGAACGATGTTTCTCTACAGTATCCTGTTTACGGTGAACTTGGTCACCTCGGGCGTCGTGAAACCGGACGTGGAAGGTATAGAGTTCGTCCTCGTCCCCGGGGGAACCTTCAGGATGGGAGACATCTGGGGGGATGGGGCCTCCGACGAGAGGCCCGCCCACGAGGTGAGGCTGAGCGACTTCTGGATGAGCAGGTACGAGATAACCGTGGGACAGTTCAGGAAGTTCGTGGAGGAGACTGGATACACGACCACCGCCGAGGCGGAGAGCTCGTCGGTGACGTGGCGCCGTCCTTCCTTCTCCCAGGACGACTCCCATCCTGTGGTGTACGTAAGCTGGTACGACGCTGCGAGGTTCTGCAACTGGCTCTCCCGGAAGGCCGGACTGGAGGAGGTGTACGACGAAAGGACGTGGAAGGCCGACCTGAAGAAGTTAGGATATCGTCTTCCGACGGAAGCCGAGTGGGAGTATGCCGCAAGGTCCGGCGGCAGGGAGGTCAGGTACATCAAGGGGGACACGATAACCCACGAAGAGGCCAACTTCGGAGGGACGGAGGGCAGGGACAGGTGGAACTACACCTCCCCTGTGGGAAGCTTCCCCCCGAACGGGCTCGGACTTTACGACATGATAGGGAACGTGTGGGAGTGGTGCAACGATTGGTACGATAACCACTACTATTCAAAGAGCCCCAAGGTGAACTCGCCGGGGCCCAAGTCAGGCAAGTACCGCGTCCTGAGGGGAGGTTCCTGGCTCGAACGTTGTCTTAAGTGCATAAGGGCGGAGAACAGGAGCCTGGGGAAACCCAACGTCACGAAGATAGACGCCGGCTTCAGGGTCGTCCTTCCGGCAGGAAGATAGGAGGGTAAGGTGAAGAAGGGGATACATCCCAAATATGTGCTCACGACGATAACCTGCAGCTGTGGGAACGTGGTGCGCACCCGCTCCACCGTGGAGAACCTTCACGTGGAGATGTGCGCCAAGTGCCATCCCTTCTACACGGGCAAGCAGAGGCTCGTGGACACCACCGGGAGGGTGGAGAGGTTCCGCAGGAAGTACGGCCTCTCCTTACCCTCGGAGGAGGAAGGGACTTAGCTTCCTTCAGGTGGACCCCGGGTGCGCACTTCAGGGGTCCACTTTTTTGGATGAAATATGTTGGAAAAGCTTAAGAAACTTGAGGAAAGGTTCAACGAGCTTACGGAACTTTTGGCCAGCTATGAGGTCGCCTCGGACCATCGGAGGCTCAGGAAGCTCGCAAAGGAGAGGGCCGAGCTCGAACCCGCTGTCCGGCTCATAGAGGAATATCGCTCCGTGCTCAGGGACATAGAGGAGGCCGAGGAGATACTCAGGGAGGGGGAGGACGGGGACCTGGAGGAGCTCGCCAAGGAGGAGCTTAAAGAACTCAGGGAAAGGAAGGACCGCCTGGAGGAAAGGCTCAAGTCCTTCCTCGTCCCCAAGGACCCCGAGGATTCCAAGGATGTGATACTTGAGATAAGGGCCGGGACGGGAGGGGAGGAGGCTGCCCTCTTCGCCGCCGACCTTGCGAGGATGTACACCAGATACGCCGAGAGGAAGGGATGGAAGGTCGAGCACATGGACTCCAACCCCACGGAACTTGGAGGCTTTAAAGAGGTCGTCTTCGCCATCTCCGGCGATGACGTCTACCGCCACCTCAAGTACGAGAGCGGGGTCCACAGGGTCCAGAGGGTCCCGATAACCGAATCCGGGGGGCGCATACACACATCGGCCGCCTCGGTCGTCGTCCTACCCCAGGCGGAGGAAGTGGAAGTTGAGATAAACCCGGAGGACGTCCGCATAGATGTCTTCAGGTCCTCTGGTCCGGGAGGACAGAGCGTAAACACGGCGGACTCCGCAGTGCGCATCACCCACATCCCCACGGGGATAGTGGTCCAATGCCAGGACGAGCGCTCCCAGCTCCAGAACAAGAGGAAGGCCCTCCAGGTCCTGAGGGCGAGGCTCCTGGACATGAGGAGGAGGGAGCAGGAGCAGGAGATAGCCCGGAGGAGGAGGTCCTCGGTCCGCACCGGGGACAGGAGCGTGAAGATAAGGACCTACAACTTCCCCCAGAACAGGGTCACTGACCACAGGATAAACTTAACCCTCTACCGCTTGGAGGAGATCTTGGACGGGGACCTGGACGAGCTTATAGAGGCCCTCAAGAGGGCGGACGAGGAGAGGCTGTCGGAGGTGGAGGGATGACATGGGCCATGTTCGAAGGTCGGACTGGACCGTGCTCGAGCTGTTGCGATGGGCCACGGGGTACTTGGAAGGAAAGGGGGTGACATCCCCGAGGTTGGAGGCCGAGGTGCTCTTAGGCCATGCACTCGACCTGAACCGTCTCGGGCTCTACCTTCACCACGACCGTCCCCTCTGCCCCGAAGAACTCGCCCGCTTCAAGCCCCTGCTCCTGAAGAGGGCGAAGGGCTTCCCCCTCCAGTACATCCTGGGAGAGACCGAATTCTTCGGGGTCACCATCCGCATACGTCCTCCCGTGTTCATACCGAGGCCTGAGACCGAAGTTCTGGTGGAAGCCGTGCTTGAACGCTTGAAGGGCGAGGATTCTCCCCTCATAGCCGATGTGGGCACGGGCTCGGGAAACGTGGCCATAGCTCTGGCCAAGAACCTGAAGGGAGCCAGGATATTCGCCACCGAGATCTCCCCCGCAGCCCTCTCGCTCGCCCAGGAGAACGCCTATGTAAGCGACGTCTCCTCGAGGATAGACTTCCTCCTGGGCGACCTCCTCTCCCCTCTGAGGAGCCTGAAACTTCCCGGCGGCCTCGACGCTGTGGTCAGCAACCCTCCCTACATCCCTACGGGGGACCTACCCGGCCTCCCGCAGGAAGTAAGGTACGAGGACCGGAGGGCCTTGGACGGAGGGGAGGAAGGAACTTGCTTCCACAGGAGGCTCGCGGCCGAGTCCCGGGAGTTCCTCAGGCCTGGGGGACTCTTAGCTATGGAGGTGGGGGACGGCCAGGCGGAGATGGTGGCCGAGATCTTGGAAGGGTACGGATGGGACAAGGTAGAGGTCCTCGAGGACCTCTCCGGCACGGAGAGGGTTGTCACGGCAAGGAAGCTCGAGGAGGACGGTTGGAAAGGCTCATAATAAGGGGTGGGAGGCCCCTCTCCGGCACGGTCAGGGTGGGAGGGATGAAGAACGCTGCCCTCCCCATGATGGCCGCAACTATATTGGCCCCCGGGGCCCATATTCTAAAAAACGTCCCCGACCTCAGAGATATAACCACGATGTCCCACCTCCTCAGGATATTCGGGGCTAAGGTCTACAGGAACGGCCGGGCCCTCACCTTGGACACATCCACGTGCGACTTCCCCGAGGCCCCGTACGAACTCGTAAGCACGATGAGGGCGTCCTTCTTCGTCCTGGGACCGCTCTTGGCGAGGTTCGGCAGGGCGAAGGTGGCGCTTCCCGGAGGATGTGCAATAGGCCCGAGGCCGGTGGACCTCCACCTCAAGGGCCTGAGTGCCCTCGGGGCCGAGATGGATATGGAAGGGGGATACGTCGTCGCGGAGGCGAGGAGGCTCAGAGGAGCCTTCGTAAACTTCGAGGTCCCCAGCGTGGGTGCTACTGAGAACGTGCTTATGGCCGCGGTGCTGGCCGAGGGAACCACGGTCATAGAGAACGCGGCCAAGGAGCCCGAAATCTCGAGCTTAGCCGGATTCCTCCGACTTATGGGGGCGAAGATCTCAGGGGACGGGACGGACCGCATAGAGGTCGAGGGGGTGACCTCCCTCTCCCCTGCCGAGGTGGAGGTCCCGCCCGACAGGATAGAGACCGCCACCTTCCTCATAGCCGCGGCCGCGACCGGCGGGAAGGTGACAGTAGAGGGTTGCCTCCCGGAACATATAACTTCCGTCATCGGGAAGCTCAGGGATGTGGGGGCAGAACTAAAGGTACAGGACGGCACGGTAAAGATCGAAGGTCCTCCCCGGCCCTGCCCGACGGACGTAGTAGCCACACCCTACCCCGGATATCCCACCGACCTCCAGCCCCTGCACACCGCCCTGATGACGGTAGCGGACGGCACAAGCCTCATATCAGACCGGGTGTTCCCCGAACGCCTCACCCACGTGCCCGAACTTCGAAGGATGGGGGCGGATATCTCGGTGGAGGACAGGGTCGTCGTCGTGAGGGGGGTCCATGTCCTGGGCGGTGCGCCCGTAATGGCGCCCGACATAAGGGCAGGTGCCGCCTTGGTCGTGGCCGGGCTCGTTGCCGAGGGGGAGACCGTAATCTCCCGCATCTACCACATAGACAGGGGATACGAACGCATAGAGGAAAAACTTAGGTCCCTCGGAGCCGAGGTTCGCAGGGAGCGATAATATGAAGAGACTTCGTACAGCGGTCGTAGGCGTAGGGACCTTCGGGGAGAACCATGCGAGGGCCTACGCAGAGTACGCTCGTTCGGAACTCGTCTGGGTCTGCGACCTTAACGAGGAGAGGGGGAGGGAGGTTGCATCCCGTTACGGGGCCAGGTACATCCAGGACTACGAGGAGGTGGCCCGGGACCCCTCGGTCCAAGCCGTGAGCGTGGCCACCCCGGACTTCGCCCATACGGAGCCCGCCCTGAGGATGATAGAGGCCGGGAAGCACGTCCTCGTGGAGAAGCCCTTGGCCACCTCCGTGGAGGAGGCCCGGAAGGTAGTGGAGGCCGCCAAGACCGCCGGCGTCGTCCTCATGGTGGTCTTCCACAACCGTTGGAACCCTCCCTTCCTCAGGGCGAAGAGGGAGGTCCTTGAGGGAAGGATAGGCGAACCCTTGGTGGGCTTCGCAAGGCTGAGCGACACCGTATACGTCCCCACGGAGATGCTCTCATGGGCCGAGAAGTCCGGTCCCCAGTGGTTCCTCATGTCCCACACGGCCGACCTTATGTGCTGGCTCGTGGGAAGGCAGCCCCGGAAGGTCTACGCCGTAGGGGAGAAGAAGGTGCTCAAGGGGAGGGGAATAGACACCTACGACTTCGTGCAGGCCGTGCTCGAGTTCGAGGGAGGGATCTCGGTGACCTTGGAGTCCTGCTGGGTGCTTCCCAACTCTATACCGCGCCTTATAGACTTCCAGGTTTATTTAGCGGGCACTAAGGGCAGGATATCCGTGGAAGCCGGATTTCAGGGGATAGAGGTAGCGTCCGAGGAGCTCTCCCATCCCTTCGTCCTGGGCCAGGAGGACGCTTACGGCCGTACGGTGGGATTCGTACAGGAGCCCATATACCATTTCGTGGACTGCGTCCTCGAAGGCCGTACCCCCCAGTGCACCGGGGAGGATGGACTTATGAATGTGGCCATAATAGAAGCTGCTCTCCGCTCCCTCAAGGAGGGAAGGCCGGTGGATACAGGGCTTCAGGAGAATCGTATGCGCCGTGTAGTGATAACGGGATTAGGCGTCGTCTCCCCGATCGGTATCGGCAAGGAGGCCTTCTGGAATGCTATAAGCTCCGGAAGGTCGGGAGTAGGGAGGATAACCCGGTTCGACAGCTCCCCCTTCCCTACGAAGGTAGCCGCCGAGGTCAAGGGGTTCGACCCTAAGGACTACATGGACCGGAAGACCTTGGAGCGCACCGAACTTTCTACTCAGTTCGCCATAGCTGCCGCTAAGATGGCGATGCAGGACAGTGGCCTTTCTGAAGAGGATTACGACCCGAAGCGGATAGGAGTGGCGATAGGCACAGCTGTGGGAGGATTAACTTTCACCCTCAAACAACATTCAATTTTTATAGACAAAGGCCCGATGGAGATAAACTCCTTTACAACAAGTATAGGATCTTCTAATGCTTGTTCTAGTCAAGTGTCTATACAAGTACATGCTAAAGGGCCTAGTATCACCTTCTCCACCGATTGTACCTCCCCATTTAACGCCATCGGGTACGCCCTTAATGCTATCCGTAAAGGCAAGGTAGACGTGATGGTTACGGGAGGCACCGAAGCTCCACTCTTTCCCTTCATTTTCAATGCATTTTGTCTGTCCAGGATTATGTCCACCAGAAACGACGAGCCCATAAAGACCCCATCACCCTTCGACAGAGATCGGGATGGCATCATATTAGGAGAAGGAGCGGGTATCTTAATCTTAGAAGATTTAGAGCACGCCCTTAGAAGAAATACTCATATTTATGTTGAGGTTGCTGGCTATGGGACAACAAGCGATGCTTACCAT
>DTYS01000020.1 GCA_012961755.1 Candidatus Latescibacterota bacterium | reverse complement strand
GTGCGCTACATCATCGTGGGCCAGTTGGAGCGGGCCTACTACCCTGGCCCCGGCATGGACAAGTTCGCCGAGTACAACGGCTACCTGTGGCGCGAGGTCTTCGGCTCCACCTACACCAGCGGGGATGCGACCCTCGGCCCGGCGAACTACGGGGTCGAGGGGTGGACCACCTTCGAGGTGGGAATGTACCAGCTGGGGGGATTTGCCGTCTACCTGGCACCTGGGGACATAGGCCTCGGCAAGCGTGAGAGCGTCGCGGACGTGGCGAGGAACCTCAGCAGGTGGGTGGACGGGATCATGGCCAGGACCTTCGCCCATAGGACAGTCGTGGAACTGGCCCAATATGCGACCGTACCTGTCATAAACGCCCTCACGGACAGGGAACACCCCTGCCAGGCTTTGGCCTGCGGGCTGACGATGTTGGAACACTGGGGAGACACGAAGGGAAGGAAGCTGGTCTTCGTAGGAGATGGGAACAACGTGGCCCATTCGCTCATGCTTCTGTGTCCCCTGCTGGGTATGGACTTTACCATCGCATGTCCGGAGGGGTACGAACCCAAGGGGGGCGTGCTACAGAAGGCTGAACTTCTTGCCCGCAAGTACGGGACTTCCGTGGAGATAACGCACGACCCCCATCGGGCGGTCAGGGATGCCGACATAATCTACACCGACGTTTGGGCCAGCATGGGACAGGAGGCGGAAAGGGAGAAGCGACTCAAGGTCTTCCGGCCCTATCAGGTGAACGCCCAACTGCTTTCCGAGGCCAAGCCGGAATGCCTCATCTCTCACTGCCTCCCTGCCCACAGGGGGGAGGAGATAACGGACGAAGTCTTGGACGGCCCGCAGTCCGTGGCCTTGGACGAGGCGGAGAACCGCCTTCATGTACAAAAGGCGCTGTTGATCGAGCTTATGGAAGGTAACCCATGACGATTATGGGCGACCGGACGGTCGCCCTGCTTTTTCGGCCCGTGGCCGAGGAAGGACGATGAAAACCGAAAATGAAGAGATGGCCTCCGGTCTCCAACGGACTTACGGCAAAAGGAGGAACGAACATGGTAAAGAAGGTCCGCAGGAGCTTCCGGGGCTTCGGGGAGCTCGACGAGGGGACACGGGAAGGAAATATAGCCCTCGGCAAGGACGGCGTCCTCAGGCTCATCAGGTGGGTCCTGCTGGCGGACGAGAGGGGATGCTGTACTAACAGGGACACGGAGCGCATAGGCGGGAGGGTGATAGCGAGGAAGGACTTCTGGATCGGGAACCTGAAGGCATCGTCGGCCAAGCTCTTCGCCTACCTCCTGTGCGAGGGATCAGGGGCCGTGCTCACGGTGGAGGTCAACGGCCACCCCCTCACCCACAGGTGGAGGAAGGAGAGGCCGTACTGGGAGGACGCCTGGACCACGATAGAGGTCCCGGTGAAGTACCTCAGGCAGGGGCTCAACACCTTCGTATTCAGGGGGGAGGAGGGCGATGGATGGAAGCTCTTAGTAGAGCCCTCCGTGCATCCGAACAGGAGCGCCAAGAGCGTAGATGGCGGCAGGACTTGGGACTACGACCACCTAGGTGAGAACGGATCCAACGACGGGGAGTACCTCGTAAGGCTCGGGCTGGAGATGTACCCTGAGGAGGGAGCCTGGACCAGCCCTGTGGTGGACGTACCCGGGCTCTCCGGGGAGGGGAGGATAAGGCCAAAGGCAAGGACGAGGTCCCTGAGCTTCGGATGGGAGGGGGAGGCATCCGATGGGACGGAGGTCGTCCTCCTGTGGAGGGGAGGGGAGACACCCTCGTACCGCCCCGACTCCTGGTCCCCATGGGAGGAGGTAAAGGGGCCAGTCGAGGCGGAGTACCCCTTCGTACAGGCCAGGGCCCTCCTCAGGTCCGACGGGAGCGCCACCCCCGAAGTGAGGGAAGTGAGGGTCGAGGGGGAGGTGGAGGTCGAGAGGGAGGCGAAGGTTAGGGTCGCCTCTTGGGACGCGCCAAAGATAGTCAGGAGCTCCTATCCCTTCTCCTACCTATCCTACGAGGAGCCGAGGGCTGCTATACTAAGGGAGAGGTACGGGCTTGAGAAGGTGGTAGAGGGGACCGGGAGCGAATGGGAGGCCCTGATGCGCCTCAGGGACTGGGCCAGAAGGCAATGGGAGGACGGGTGGGACACTGGGACCATAAAGTTCTGTCCACCCTGGGACGCCCTGGTGATCCTGGAGCTCGCGTCACGGAAGCTCGCTCTCGGCATGTGCACCCACTACGCTACGGTCTTCGTGCACGCATGCGCAAGCCTTGGCTTCCCCGCCAGGATCCTGATAATGAGGTCCCACTGCATAGCCGAGGTCTGGTCCAACGACCACGGCAAGTGGGTGGCCATGGACGTCGGAGGGGACTCGGACGATTCCACCAAGTATACTTACCACTTCGAAAGGAACGGGACCCCGCTCAGCGCTCTCGAAGCCCACAGGGCGTGGGTGAACCGGGACCTCGAGGGGATAAGGATGATCCCCGAGGCCGTGGAATCCAAGTTCAAGCTCGAGGACCGGCTCAAGCTCTTCGAGCGCTTCTGCATCCACCTCAGGAACGACCAGCTGACATCCCTCGGAAGGGACGAACCCGAGCACGGTTTCGGCTCGTACCACTACGACGGGTACCTCTGGTGGGAGGACGAGCCGGGGGAGAGGCTCCCCTGGTTCTCCCTCTGGTCCTCGAGGGAGGCGGACTTCCACTGGACGCTGTACCAAACTGAGGTCTACCTGAGCATCACCGAGGAGGACACGGTCCTGAGGGTGCTCCTGGACACCGAGACCCCCAACTTCTGGAAGTACGAGGCCAGGAGGGACGAAGGGAGGTGGGAGGAGGTATCGGAGGAACTTATGTGGTGCCTGCATTCCGGAGAGAACATCTTAGAGGTAAGGGTCTTAGACAGGTTCGGGAGGGCAGGAAGGACGAGCAGGATGGTCGTCGAGGTATGAGCGGATATCCGAGGAGCCTGCGCACTCACACGATCTCCGAGCTGAAGGAGGAGGGGAGGATAGCGGGGAGGGTCGTCGGGAAGGAAGGGGGGAGGTTCCTCCTGAGGGACGGGAGCGGGAAGGTCTGGGTCGAGGGGGACGGTCCCGAGCCCGGGGACCTGGTGGAGGTGGAGGTGAGGAAGGACGGCGAGGTCCTGCGGGCGGAGGGGTGGCAGGTCCTCGCCCCCTTCCGGGGGGACTGGGAGGGGCTCGAGCACGACCCTAGGCCCTGGGTGAGGATGCTTTCTGGAAGGGGGAGGGAGATGGTCCTGCTCAGGGCCGAGGTCTTAGGGGCCATAAGGGACTTCTTCCAGGAAAGGGGGTTCGTGGAGGTGGACCTGCCCGCCCTGGTGAGGCTTCCGGGGATGGAGCCACACATAGAGCCCCTGAGGACCTCCATCCACATGGGAGGGAGGGAGCTTTCCTGCTTCCTCCACACCTCCCCGGAGTATGCGATGAAGAAGCTTCTGACCGTAGGGTTCGAGAGGATATTCTTCTTAGGATACGCCTACAGGGACGACGAACCCTCCCCGACCCACAACCCCGCGTTCCTCATGCTCGAGTGGTACAGGGCGTATTCGGACTATAAAGAGCTTATGCGGGACTGCGAAGAGCTGCTCTGTGATCTCTTCGGAAGGCTTAAAGGTGGTCTCAGGTTCAGGTACTTGGGCGAGGAGCTCGATGCCTCTCCTCCCTGGCCGAGGGTGCAGCTTAGGGAGACGATGCAGAAGTTCGTCGGGATGGACCCTATGAGGATGGACGCCGAGGAGCTGAGGGAGGCGGCCTCGGCCAAGGGACACAAGGTAGACCCGAGCTGGACCTGGGAGGAGCTTTTCTACCTCCTTTTAGTGGAAGAGGTGGAACCCAACCTCGGTCGGCCGAGGCCGACCTTCATCTTAGATTACCCTGCGAGGCTCCCCTCCTTGGCCAGGAGGAAGGAAGAAGAACCCGACCTCGTGGAAAGGTTCGAGCTCTACTTCGGGGGTCTGGAGCTCGCCAACGCTTTCTCCGAACTCAACGACCCGGACGAACAGAAGGAAAGGCTTCTGGAGGAGCAGGCCGAAAGGAAGAGACTCGGAAGGATGCTATACCCCTTGGACGAGGAGTTCATGGAGGCCCTCTCGTACGGCATGCCCCCCTCTGCCGGGATAGCCTTGGGCGTGGATAGGCTCCTGATGTTGCTCATGGACGAGGACCACATAGCCGAAGTCCAGCCCTTCCCCGTCCACCTCTGGCCCCCTACTTAACCCTCCCCTTTATAGCCAACACCTTGAAGGGGAGCGCCCTTATGAAGGCCGCATCCCTACACATCCTCTGATCGAACCCCCCGGCCTTTATGGACCTTATCTCGGGGGCGAAGAGTCCCGTGTCGGATTGCCTGGATACTATCTCTATGTTCCCCTTGTAGAGCTTGACCTTGTAAGTCCCGTTCACCACTTCCTGTGTCCTGTCTATGAAGGCCTCCAGAGCGTACCTCAGGGGGTGGAAGGCCTCCCCGTGGTACATCATGTAGGCCCACTGTTGGTCTATGGGCCTCTTAAAGAATATCTCCTCCTTGGTGAGGCAGAACTGTTCCAGGTCCCTGTGCAGCTTGAGGACGATGTGAGCAGCGGGGGCCTCGTATATCTCCCTGGACTTAAGGCCCATTATCCCGTCCTCGAACATGTCTATCCTTCCTATCCCGTTCTCACCCCCTATTTCGTTGAGCTTGGGGATCAGCTCCCAGAGCGACATCCTCTCGCCGTCCAGGGCTACCGGCACGCCCTTTTCGAAGGTTATCTCCACGAACGTGGGTTCGTCCTTGACCTTCTCCGGCGGGACCAGCCAGAGCCATATGTCCTCAGGAAGCTCCTGGTTGAGGTCTACAGCTCCACTGGCTATTGATCTGCACCACATAGTCTTATCGTCCCCACCTGCTATGGCCTCCTCCACCGGGACCCCCCAGGCCTCGCACAGGGCCCTCTCCTCGGTACGGGTCAGATCGAAGTCCCTTACCGGGACGAGGACCTCGAGCCCCGGAGCGAAGAGCGTGAACACGTTGTGCATCCTATACTGGTCGTTGCCTTTGCCGCTACTTCCCTCGAGGATGGCGTCGCACCCGAGTTCCACAGCCTTCTCCGCCACCTTCTTAGCTATGAGCTGGCGGGTCATGGAAGTGGACACTGGGTATCCCTCGTAGTCGGAGTTGGCCTTTATGGCCATGGTGAGCCACTCATCGGCGAACTCCCTCTTGGCGTCTACGAGGATAGGCTCTATCCCCAAGGCCTCGGCGTGCCTGAAGGCCATGTCTATCTCCTCCTCCCCCTGTCCCACGTCCACGGTTATGGGAACTATCTCGTCGGCCTTGTACTTCCTCCTGAGGAGGGCTATCCCCAAGGTCGAGTCCAACCCTCCCGAATACGCCACGGCAACCTTGTGCACCTCGGGCACCGGCGTTTCCCGGATCTTCCTTTCGATCTGGGATACGTCCATCATCCTCACCTCCTTGGGTTATAAGGCATAAAAAAACCACCCCCTTCGGAGAGGTGGCCCTGCTCAGGAAGCTCACCTCTAAAACGTCCCGTCCGCATGGAAAGTTTTCCTGTCATGCAGTTTTAAGATAAAACTCTTTTCTCCAAAAATCAAGACCCTTATATCCCGGTGAAATCTAGAAGTGTTAGGCCGAGAAGTTCTTAGGTTTAGGAGAGATCTTGACAATACCCGATGTGTGTGGTATATTTTTGGAAGACCGTTCTGCTGATAGATATGCCCGATGCCTCAGGAGGAAGCTATGCCCGAGGAGGAGAGGAAGGAGGATGCTCCGGAGAAGGACGAAGTTACAAGACTTAAGGAGGAACTCGAGCAGGCTAAAGCCGAGGCGGCCCAAAATTATGATAGGTGGCTGAGGACCTTGGCGGAGTTGGACAACTACAGAAAGAGGGTAGCACGCCAGATGGAGGCCCTGGTTAGGAGGGCGACCGAGGACTTAGTGGAACAGCTCCTCCCGGTGTTAGACGACTTCGAGAGGGCCTTGGACCATACTCCCGAGGGAGAGGAGGGGAGGAGGGCCTTCGTGGATGGTGTGAGGATAATATACCAGAACTTTCGCAAAGTTCTGGAAGGACAGGGTGTGGAACCGATAGGGAAGGTCGGGGAGGAGTTCAACCCAGAATATCACGAAGCCCTGATGCAGGCCGAGGACCCCGAACATCCTCCTGGAACCGTGTCCCAGGTGGTGCAGAAGGGTTACAAGATGGGCGATAAGGTGATAAGGCACGCAAAGGTCGTCGTAAGCAAGGGAAAGGAGACCTCCGAGGAACATGGCTAAGAAGGACTATTACGAGATCTTAGGTGTGGACAGGAATGCCACCCAGGAGGAGATAAAGAGGGCCTACAGGGAGAAGGCCCTCCAATATCATCCGGACCGCAACCCCGGAGATCCGGAGGCCGAGGAGAAGTTCAAGGAGGCCGCCGAAGCCTACGAGGTCCTCTCGGATCCGGAGAAGAGGGCCCTCTACGACAGGTACGGCCACGAAGGCCTCAGGGGGGTCTTCAGGGAGGGCGGGTTCACGTGGTCCGACTTTACGCATGCCTCGGAGTTCGAGGACATATTGGGGGACTTCCTGAGAGGGACGATATTCGGCGACCTGTTCGGCTTCGGAAGGGATAGGCCGAGGAGGGGGGAGGATATAAAGGTCACCGTGCTCCTGACCTTGGAGGAGATAGCCCGTGGCACTGAC
Source organism: Candidatus Latescibacterota bacterium (assembly GCA_012961755.1). GTDB lineage: Bacteria > Latescibacterota > 4484-107 > B68-G9 > B68-G9 > B68-G9. Next base: position 6,811 of record DTYS01000020.1, on the reverse strand, counting down.
AGGAAGATACGGGTGCGCAGGATGAAGGTATGCGAGGCGTGCGGCGGAGCGGGCGGAACGACCAGACCCTGTCCCACCTGCGGTGGTATGGGCCAGGTGAGGAGGGTATCGAGGTCCTTCTTCGGTGAGTTCGTGAGCGTGACGACCTGTCCCCGGTGCCGTGGGACGGGTCAGGTCGTGGACAGAAAATGCTCTGTCTGTAAGGGCAGGGGGAGCGTGGAGGTGGAGGAGACCATCGTCGTGCACATACCTCCGGGAGTCTCCTCGGGGAACTACATACCCATAAGGGGGAGGGGAAACGCGGGTCCCGGCGGGACGGGGGACCTCCACGTTTACATAGAGGAGGAGGAACACGAGTACTTCGAAAGGAGGGGGAGGGACATCCTATACGACCTCCCCATAAGCTTCAGCCAGGCCGCCCTGGGTGCCGAGGTCGAGGTGCCCACCCTCACCGGGAAGGCCCGCGTGAAGATACCCCCTGGAATTCAGAGTGGGAAGGTCCTCAGGCTCAAGGGGAAGGGCCTTCCGGACCTGGACGGCAGGAGGGGGGACCAGCTCATAAGGGTCATCGTCTGGACCCCGACGCACCTCTCCGAGGAGGAAAAGGAACTTTTCAGGAAGCTGGCGGAGTACGAGGACAAGGCCGTCCCGAGGGGTGGAAAGGGGCTCTTCCGGAGGATAAAGGAAGGTTTTAAGGTTTGATGGACGGAACAGCCTGTGTAAGGATCGAAGCGCCTTCGGCCTTAGAGGACGCCATAGTTAATTTTCTGTTCGAGCTCGGTTGCTCGGGGACACGGGTGGACGATGTCGGGGGAAAGGTCAGGGTGGAGGGATACTGTCCCGATCCCGAGGCGGAGAAGGTGCGCGAGGCCCTCGGAAGGTACGTGTCCTCCTTGAAGGATATGGGGCTTTGGGAAGGAGTCGAAAGGGTGGAAGTGGGATCCGTCCAAGAGGTTCAGTGGGAGGATATATGGAGGTCCCACTTCCGCCCCACCCTCGTGGGAAGGAAGCTCGTGGTCCATCCTCCCTGGGAGGCTCCTCCACTGGGCCGGGTGCCGATAGAGATAGAGCCCGGGATGGCGTTCGGGACCGGGTGCCACCCGACCACGCAACTTTGCCTGGAGGCCCTCGAGGAGCTCATCTCGCCGGGTATAAGGGTCCTGGATTTGGGCACGGGGACGGGAATCCTGGCGATAGCCGCTGCGAAGCTCGAAGCCAGGGAGGTGGTAGCATTGGACACCGACCCGGAGGCCGTAAGGAGCGCCGGGGAAAACGTCGCCCGCAACGGGGTGGGATCCCGCGTGAAGGTGGTGCTCGGCTCCCTCGGGGATGAGCTACGAGGGCCCTTCCAGCTCGTCCTAGCCAACCTCTACCTCGACCTCCTCCTGGGGGTCCTCCCACCTTTGAAGGAGCTCATGTCTCCCGGAGCACGTGCGATATTTTCGGGGCTTCTAAGTGACGACCTTCCCGCCTTCTTCGGAGCTTTGGAAGGGGCAGGATATAGGTCCTTGAGGGACGAGGTGAGGGACGGATGGGCTGTCGTGGTGGCGAACGTGCCTTGAGCTTCCCGGTCTTCTACGTCCGACCGGAGGACGTGGGGGACGGAAGGTTGGTCCTGAAGGAGGACGAGGTTCGCCATATGCGGGTCCTCAGGCTCCGTCCCGGCGATAGGATAGAGGCCGTGGACGGGAGGGGAAGGTGGTTCTTGGCCGACGTTGAGGATATAGGTGATGCGCTTGCGACGGCCCGCAAGGTCTCGGAGGTGGCCTGGGTCGGGGAGCCGGAGGTCAGGGTGACCTTAGGGATCGGGCTGATCAAGGGGGAGAGGTTCGACTTCTTGGTCGAGAAGTCCACCGAGCTCGGCGTGCACCGCATCTTCCCCCTCCTGACCAGCCGTACCGTGCGCGTAGGGGTCTCCCCTTCCAAGGCCGAAAGGTGGAGGAGGATAGCCAAGGCAGCCATGAAGCAGTGTCGCAGGAGCTGGCTTCCGGACGTCTCCGTTCCCGTAGACCTAGAGGAGGCCCTCCGAGAGATGGAGGATATGGAGCTTAAGCTCGTAGCTTGGGAGGAGGAGAGGAGGCCCCTCGAAGATGTGCTACCCGAAGGTAAGGTCCGTTCCGTAGGGTTGTTGGTCGGACCGGAGGGGGGGTTCCGCGAGGAAGAGGTAGAGATGGCCGAGGATATAGGTTTCGTACCTTTCTCCTTGGGCCCGAGAAGGTTGCGCTCTGAAACCGCTGGAATATTGGCCCTCGGGGTCCTGCTCTACCTTTCGGAGGAGCTGAGGCCATATGTCGGAAAGAAAGGCCGATGAGAAGAAGACGATGTCCTTCCTGGACCACCTGGAGGAGCTGAGGTGGCGGATATTGAAGTCAATAATCGCCTTGGTAGTGGCAAGTGGGACGGGCCTGGCCTTCTCGGGGAAGCTCCTGGAAGTCCTCGTCCTGCCCCTGGGGAGGCTGGAGGAACCACCGAAGTTGGTATTCCTGAAGCCCGTGGGGATGTTCGTGGTGAGGATGGAGGCAGCCCTCCTGGCCGGAGCTATCTTAGCTTCGCCTTTTATATTGTACCAGATGTGGCGGTTCGTGGCCCCGGGGCTTCTGGAACACGAAAGGAGGGCCTTCCCCTTGGCCGTCGGGGCGGCGAGCCTCTGCTTTCTAGGAGGGGTGTCCATGGCCTACTGGGTGGTGTTACCTATAGCCCTGAGGTTCTTAGTGGGTCTGGGCACGGAATACGTCCGACCTCAGTTCGACATCGCTCACTACGTGGGATTTCTGCTGAGGTTATGTCTGGCGTTCGGCGTGGTGTTCCAACTTCCGGTGCTCTCGTACTTCCTCACGAGGTTGGGAGTCCTCACGCCCAAGTTCCTACAGCGCAGCAGGAGGTATGCTGTAGTAGCGGTGGTCGTGTTGGCAGCGCTGCTCACGCCCCCCGATGTCGCCTCACAGCTCCTCATGGCGGGTCCCTTGCTCGTGCTATACGAGGCGAGCATATGGGTGTCGAAGCTGGCGGATCGAGGAAATAGAGGAAGGAGGTAAGATGTGGCCGCTCAGAGCCTTCCCCGGAGACGATGGACTGTTCTGGCTGGGATGGGACCTCCTGCCGGGCGCCCACGGGAACGTGGAAGACGAGGACTGGGAGGACGAGGAAGAGGAGGAATGGGACGAGGAGTGTGAAGAATGGGAGGACGAAGAGGAGGACTGGGAAGACGGGGAAGAAGTTTGAAGGTAGTAGCCTTAGGCACGATAAACCGGGACACCATCCGCACCCCGGACGGGAAGGTGACGGAAAGTTACGGTGGACTGCTCTATACCTTGCTCGCCCTTGCGAGCCTCTGGCCCGAAGCTTCGGTCTACCCCATGTGCAACGTCGGAGAGGATGTGTGGGAGGCAGTTGCCTCCCTTTTATTTTCCCTTCCATCGGTCAGGAGGGAAGGGGTCCGCAAGGTCCCCTGCAAGAACAACCATGTGAGTATAACCTACGACGAGGAAGGCAGGAAGGAGGAGGTCTTAGAAGGAGGGGTTCCACCTTTGGGTTGGGAGCAGTTGGAGCCGTCTTTGGACGCCGACGCCTTCTGCATCAACTTCATATCTGGTTTCGAACTGTCGTTGGACACCTTAAGGAGGCTGAGGAGGTGTGCCTCGGGCACCTTCTTCATGGACTTCCACAGCTTGAGCCTGGGGCTCGCCCCGGACGGAAGGAGGTTCCCGAGGCGTCCCGAGGATTGGAGGGATTGGGTGGCCCTCACGGATGTGATACAGATGAACGAGCTCGAGGCGGAACTCCTCTTCGGAAAGCCAGTGGCGGACGAGGAGGAGGTCGCCAGGTTCGGGGAGGAGGTACTGTCGCTCGGGCCTCGCATCCTCTGCGTGACCCTCGGCGAGGAAGGCTCGCTCCTGGCCGAGAGGACATCGGAAGGGCTCAGGACCGGTAGGTTCGAAGCTGCTCCCGTGGAGGTGGCCGACGCCACAGGATGTGGGGATGTGTTCTTAGCCGGCTTCGCTGTGGAGTATCTGAGGTCCGGGGACGCCCGCAGGGCGAGCAAGTTCGCGAACCTCGCCGCCGGGCTCAACGCGACCTTCAGGGGAGTCGAGGAGGTCGTGAATCTAGGTAAGCTTATAAGTTCGAATGGTCTCTCCGGGGCGAAGAGGTGATGTCCCTCACGAACGAAGTCCCGGAGGGGTACATTTTGCATAGGAGGAGAGATGGAAAAGCATGTCCTCATGTTCGCCTTCCTCTTCGTGTCCGCGGTCCAGGTCCGGCCCTCGAGGGGGGATGTAGTCTTGGTCAGAGGGGGAAGGCCTATGGCCACCGTGGTCGTACCGAAGGACGCACCCGAGGAGGTTGTGGAGGCGGCCCGGACGCTCGTGGAGTACGTAAGGAAGAGTACCGGAGCCTCCCTCGAGGTCAGGACCTATAAGGAGGGACTAGAAGGGACCCTCGTACACGTGGGGGACGACCCGTACGTGAGGAAGGCCCTCCCGGAGCTACAGAGGCTCGACGAGGACGGGTTAGTCATAAGGGCCGTGGACCGGAGGAACCTCATAATAGCCGGATCCACACCGCTGGGCACGGAATACGGTGTCTACGAGTTCCTGGAGAGGTTCGTGGGGGTCAGGTGGCTCATGCCCGGGCCGTACGGGGAGCACGTACCGAAGCTCGAGGACGTAGTCGTGCCCACGGTCGAGATATGGGAGGAGCCCGCGTTCCTTACGAGGGACCAGGTGGGGCTCGTTACAGAGGAGCAAAGGGTATGGGGAAGGAGGATGAAGCTCCGCAGGAGGTTCCAGGGTTCCGGCCACAACATATCCTCTATATTTCCTCCGGAGAAGTACACCAAGACCCACCCGGAGTTCTATCCGATAGTAGGTGAGAAACGCCTCCTTCCTCCCTCCGACAGGTACTGGAAGTGGCACCCTTGCTTCACAGCCGAGGGGATAGCCGAGGAGGCTGCCAAGAACATAACGGAGTACTTCAGGCAGCATCCCGAGGAGAGATCGTACTCCATCGCCGTGAACGACGGGCCCGTGGTATGCGAGTGCGAGGGGTGCATGAGGGCGAACGGTCACAGGAGGAACTGGCTCGGTAACAGGCATATGTCCGAGACCTTCTTCGCCTGGGCGAACAGGGTCGCCGAACTCGTCATGGAGGAGTTCCCGGACAGGTGGCTCGGATGTCTCTCATACACCAACACCTTCGACCCTCCGTCCTTCAAGGTCCACCCGAGGATAGTGGTCTACCACTGCTACGACAGGCACAAGTGGATACATCCGGAGGTTGAAAGGGAGGAGAAGGAGATAGAGGAAAGGTGGTGCGAGGTGTGCCAAAATATGGCGTGGTACGACTATACGTTCGGAGCGTCCTTCATGGCCCCGAGGGTTTACTTCCACCACATGGCGAACTACCTCAGGTACGCCAGGGACATAGGCGTCAAGGGTATGCTCGGGGAGTCCTGCCACAACTGGGCCGAGGGGCCGAAGTGGTACGTTATGGCTAAGCTGTACTGGAACCCCGACCTCGATGTCGACGAGCTCCTCAGGGACTGGTACGATAAGGCCGTGGGGCCGGAAGCAGCCCCTTATCTAGCAAAGTACTACGAACTCTGGGAGAAGTTCTGGACCGAGAGGCTCATCAGGTCCGAGGCCTTCAGCACGGAGGCTCAGCAGTGGCTCCCGATACAGGATGACAAGTACTTCGACATCATGAGGATGGAGGACTTCAAGGAAAGCAGGAGGTTATTAGAGGAGGCCCTTGCAAGGACCAGGACCCCTGAGCAGAGGAGGAGGGCCGAGATGCTCCTCAAGGGCTTCGAGTACTACGAGGCCTCTGCCATGGCCCGCCTCCCCGACCACGAGGCTGGAAGGGCCGTGCTCAGTGGTCCCGAGGACGCCTTGGTCCTCGTGGAGAGGGCTCCGGATGCCCTGAGGGCGGCGAAGAGGAGGAAGGAGATACACGAGGCCCTCAGCAAGGATCCCATCATGCTCCGTCAGACCTTGGACTGGCCTGCCACCGAGAGGAGTGGATGGGGTGCGTACCCCCTCTGGAGGGCGATGGAGTGGATAGCATCGGACCGGAAGGTGAGGAGGAAGGTCGAGGATATGGCGAGGTCGGATGACCCCTCGCTCGCATCCCACGCTGAGGCGATCCTTAACATAATAGACGGCGAGGCCGAGCCCTTAGAGGGTGCGATGCTCGTGAGGGGGGAGAAGTTCGTGACCCTCGTGGTGGGGGACGACACGAAGCTCTCCTCCGAGCCAGGGGAGGGGATGGATTACGGGCATTGGCAGCTCACCGTAGGGGACGACGTGATACCCTTCTGGAACGCCCCTCACCCTGGGAGGAGCGGCAAGATGTGGTTCGAGCCCTCGGGAGGCAGGTCCGGAAGGGGGATGGTGGTCTGCGAGGGCGTGAAGTTCGGGACCGTAAGAAGGAAGTACAGGCCGGTCGTGGGAACCTACACCGGCCTCTGCTTCGTGAGGGTTCCGGAGGGGACAGAGGCCGAGGTGGTGCTGAACGTATGGGAGATAGCCCTGGCGGACGGAAATCCCTCCCCGTGCAGGACAGTAGCCCATCCCCAGCCGGGAGCGTGGACACCGGTAGCGGTTACCGCCGAGCTGAAGGGGACCTCCTGCTACAGCAGGATGCCCGTGGATTACGTGTTACTGGAGCTTGAGGTACAAGGGTTGGAGGAAGGGGAAAGGCTCGAGGTCTCGGATATGGCCATGTGGCCCTGGAGGTGAGAGATGGAGTTCTTAGACTGCAACGTGAGGTATGGGATCCCGTCCCAGCGCACACCCTTAAGGCCTGTACCTAC